>NZ_JAKFCQ010000149.1:0-77995 GCF_036676585.1 Robertmurraya sp. | reverse complement strand
AATACGACTGCGACCATTGTGTTACCGAATGTTCATAGTGAGGATCTAAAGGAAAATAACGAGGAAGTCGTTCATGCAGAGGGAGTCGTACAGGTTGAAAATCAGGACGGGAATGTTCGAATAGAAGTCCGTTCTGGCGTATATACCTTTACGTATCCAAATCAAATGGGAAGCTTGGATCTATTTACGAAGAATTCAAGAGTGCTAGACCTACTTTCCTCTACTGAAGCCATGGAAGTACTAGAGAAGCACAGTCCTGGAATCTCAGAAAAAATCGGACCTTTTTCACATATGAAGGCCTACACTCTAATTCGTTTCGCCAAGGAACCAACTATTCAACTAAAAGATGTAGATTCCATCATTCAAAAAATCAATGAAGCTATATTAGCCGGAAAAAAGGAGAGTAATCATGAGTACTCAAAAGCTTAAGAATCATGTTGTTGTAAAAAATGAAGCCTTTATTGAAGAAGCTCACCGATTGAAGCCAGAATTAAAAAGCAGTTGTGTAAAACCGACGGCGCTCGTTCATGTCCTTCCGAATCCTGATGTCATGCATGGATGGAAGGTGGAGCATGCATCTTCCATGGATGAATGGCAAAAACAAGAATACAAGAAAGGTGATTCCTTTATCGTTGATTTTGGGGACCACCAAGTGGGGTACCTAACCTTTCGTGTTCGTCCTGTGGGAAGCCCGCCGGATGCCCCGTTAAAACTGAAGCTAACGATTGGAGAAATGCCAGTAGAAATGGGTGAACCATTTGATAATAATGATGGCTGGTTAAGTAGTGCTTGGCTACAGGAGGAGACCATTTTTGTAGATGTCTTGCCAGCAACGATTGCTCTTCCACGCAGATATGCTTTTAGATACGTGAAGTTTGAGATCCTAGCCACCTCGAAAAAGTACCAAGTCGTGTTTGAAGAGATCGAGTGTCGAGCCGTTACTTCTGCTGATTTGGATGCAGTGGAAGTGTTAGGTCATTCAGACCCGCTTTTACAAAAAATTGACGAAGTGAGCATAAAAACCTTAGCTGATTGTATGCAGGATGTGTTTGAAGATGGACCAAAGCGTGACCGCCGACTTTGGTTAGGAGATTTACGTTTGCAGGCGTTAGCCAATTATGAAACGTTTGGGACGAATGATTTAGTCAAAAGATGTTTATATCTTTTTGCCGGCGTGCCGAATGATCAGGGAAAGGTGTCAGCCAATGTATTTATTGAGCCGCAGTTGATTGCAGATGATACCTTTTTGTTTGACTACTCACTATTCTTCTTATCAACATTACACGATTACTATCTAGCAACAAGAGACAAAGAAACGTTAATAGAATTATGGCCAACTGCATACCGTCAAGTGGAACTGGCTCTTGAACGATTAGATGAAAATCATATTTTAGCAGATTCTTCAGAGTGGTGGTCCTTTATTGATTGGCAGCAGGGATTAAACAAGCAAACTCCTTCACAAGCGATTTTAATCTATACAATAAAGCAAGCGGTATTTTTAGCAGAGGAATTGAAATTACCAGAAAAAGAGATTCTTGCTGTACGCTTACAGGAAATTGTGGAGGCAACGAAGAATTATTTATGGGATGAAGAATTACAGTTTTTTGTGAGTGGTGCAGATCGACAAGTGTCCTGGGCGAGTCAAATCTGGATGGTATTAGCTGGTGTGTTATCTGATGATGAGAACAATCAATTGATGAACCGTTTATTGGAGGTAAGACCTGAAACAGGTATCGCCACTCCATATATGTATCATCACTTTATCGAAGCGTTACTTATTGCTGGAGAAAAAGAGCTAGCCATTTCTGAGATGAAAACCTACTGGGGTGGAATGATTGAAGATGGTGCAGATACGTTTTGGGAGCTGTATGACCCGAAAAACAAAGAGTTTTCCCCATACGGAAGTCATTTGATCAACAGTTATTGTCATGCTTGGAGCTGCACACCAACGTATTTAATTCGTAAGTATCATCTATAAGTTGCTTTTGGCTAAAAGGAGAAGAAGATGAAAAAGTATATTTCTTTTGACGTGGGTGGAACAAAGGTAAAGCACGGAATCATCCTTGAGGACGGAACGATTGTAACAAAAGGAAGCTACTCGACTACCTGTGATGACCTAGAGGTCTTTTTGGTCGATATGGTCAAAACGATTATGGAATATAAAGAGGCCCATGAAGTGGAAGGTGTTGCCATTAGCCTTCCGGGCTTCATTAATCCAAGCACTGGTTTCGCCGAGAGAGCGGGAGCCATTACCGCTTTGGACAGAAAAAATCTAAAGGAGCTCCTTGAAGCCAAGGTTTCTTTACGAGTGGAGATTGAGAATGATGGAAATTGCTCAGCGTTAGCGGAAAGATGGAGCGGAAATGCCGTGGGCTGTGATGACTTCATTTGCTATACGATCGGCACAGGAATTGGCGGGGGGATCATGGTGAATGGAAAGATCGTCCACGGCCATACGTTCCGCGGTGGTGAATTTGGCTTTATGCTAACACAAGCAGATGTAAAGGGGAAAGAAATGCTTCATACCAACTCTTCTACCACTAGTCTGATCAGAAGGTATAGAGAGTATAAGGGCTTGGAAAAGGATGTAAAGGTTGAAGGAGAGTCCATTTTTTCCGAGGCTGCTGAAAATCAAGAGGTGGACCAATTAATTCATGACTGGTTGGAGCATATTAGTTACGGACTCTATAATTTGGCAGTGACTCTAAATCCACAGAAGATACTAATTGGTGGGGGAGTAAGTGCAAGAGAAGGACTCATCAACCAAATTCAAGGGAAGCTGGAAGAACTAGAGTGGTGGAAATTTTTAAAAGTGGAAATTGCTCCATGTAAACATCGAAATGATGCCGGGATGATTGGTGCGGTGTATCATTTTATGAACAAATAAATGGAACAAGAAGGGACGTATGTTTTGGTATACGTCCCATTTTTATTTGCATGTTAATGGCCTGTGTTAAAGCTCTCTGCCATCTCCAAGTTGTGCATATAGGCAGCCATGGCCATTTCATACCTTACCTTTTTGCTTGCTTCAACGAGATCCTCTTCCTTCACAAGTCCGGATATGGAGTATCTGTGACCTCTGAAATCAACGTTCAGTTCGGTGATTTGGTTAAATTTAAAGCTCTCCACGATAACACCGTGCTCATCCTTCAACAAGAATTCTCCGTATTTCTCGTTGCAAGTTTGAGCCACTTCCTCCATGACCTTAAAAGCGTCGTCCGGATTTTGACTGTAGCTTAGAACAAGGCTTTCGTTCACGCGGCGCCTTCCCCGGCTCCCGTTATGTAGTTCATTGATGTTGCTATAGGAAACCGAATAAAGGTAACCATCAAACTGGCGAATCTTCAGGTGGCGCATGCTGATTTCCTCGATTTTCCCCTGATGATTTCCATTGATAATCACATAATCTCCGTGATGAATCTGACGTTCAAACAAGTAAGTCAGCCCCATAATGTAATCGCGGATGATATGCTGGAAAATCAATGCCAGGGCACCGGCCACCACGACCGAACCAGTAACAAGCCTAGTCAGGTTATAGAAATTGCTGAGCACATAAAGAAAGAAGAACACCAGTCCCATTAACTTTGTCACCTGGTATGCGAAATGCATCAATGTCTCTTCTCGCTTTTCATCCAAGAAGCTCGTTTTGTCAAAGAAAAGCTTGATGGATTTACGAATCAAGTAAACGGTAAGTATAATCAGTACTGCCACAATTAAAATCTTTACGGGCAATCGTTCGAACAATTCAAAGGAAAACATTTTATCAACCCTCCACTTCTCTTAATATACCAAAGGAATGTGGAAAAGGAGAAAAAATAACTGTCCCAAATGGATGGAAACATATCGTATTTCTCCAAGTAGTTTTTGAAAACGATTTATTTTTAAACTAATATGTATATATACTTAAACCATTATGAGTAATAACAATAAGGGGGAATGAATATGACAAAGGGAAATGCCATCAGCAATAATAAGGAATTGTCACTAGAACAACGTGAAGACTTATTAAAAGTATTGAAAGCCCGTTTTGAAAAAAACATGAACCGCCACGAAGGTCTTGAATGGGATAAAATCCAAGCGAAGCTGGAAGTGAATACGGAAAAACTGTGGTCGCTTAATGAAATGGAAAGAACTGGCGGTGAACCGGATGTTGTTGGTTATGATCAGGAGAAGGACGAATACCTTTTTTATGATTGTTCAGCGGAAAGTCCTAAAGGCCGCAGAAGTGTTTGTTACGACCGTGAAGCGTTAGAGTCAAGGAAAAATCATAAACCTGAAAATAGCGCAATCGATTTGTCGTCTGCCATGGGCATTGAACTATTAACCGAGGAACAATATCGAGAATTGCAGAAGCTTGGGAATTTTGATTTGAAAACATCGAGCTGGGTACAAACACCCTCTGATATTAGAGAACTCGGTGGGGCCCTTTTTTGCGACTGTCGCTTCGGTCATGTTTTCGTGTATCATAACGGTGCCGAATCTTACTATGCTGCCAGAGGATTCCGCGGCTCACTAAGGGTCTAAATTTAGCACAGAATTTTGTTTAGTGTAAGTCGAGCTTAGTTGAGAAGAGAAAGGTGAGATGAGAGTGGGGCAAATTAAAATTTACGGTGTAAAAGAAAGATTACATCCAATTAAGGAAACATTATCGAATGTTATTCATTCGTGTATGGTAGAAGCACTTGAGCTTCCTTCGGATAAGAAATTTCACCGTTTTTTTCCTATGGACAAAGAAGATTTTTATTTTTCAAACGGAAGAACGGATGCATATACCATAATTGAGGTTAGTATGTTTGAGGGGCGAACGATAGAAGCTAAAAAACAGCTGATCAATCTGCTTTTTGAACGCATAAACAGCCAATTGAATATCTCTCCTCAAGATGTCGAGATAACCATTTTTGAAACACCGAAACATAACTGGGGAATAAGAGGACTACCTGGCGATGAGTTAGCGTTAAATTATAAAGTGAATGTATGAAGAGTAGAAAGTGGTCTATTATGGACCACTTTTTCTTGTTCGATAAATGGGGAGGTTTGTGGAAGAAAGATTCTATGGAATAGAATGAGACTGATTAACTATCTTCTTCTTTTTTAGATTCATTTCTTCCTATCACTAATCCTAAAATACCACCTGAAAGGAAGATAATAAAATTATTTGCATTCATTTCACCATTAATAATGGTTGAAGCAATTAAAATGATTAAACCGATTGCCATTATGAGAAATACTTGTTTAGCTCTGGTCCTCAATTTGACACCCCATTTTAAAGTTCTTCAAGATTAGTGCACTGGAATAATCATACATGTAAAATAAAAATTGGTAAATGTATATGTTCTATTAAACAAATAATTAAAAAAGAGGGATTATGTGAAAAGCTATTATGCTATATTCTTTTGCTTAGCAATTACATTACATAATTTAGAAGAAGCCTTATGGTTACCTAAATGGTCTCAGCTTGATTCATCCTTTCAAAAAACAGTAACACCCAATGAATTTCACTTTGCAGTGTTGATCATTACTGCACTTGCATATTTAGTAGCTTTTCTGTATTTAAGCTTTTCAGAATCAAATATCATTAAGTGGGCATTCATTGGCTTTATAGGCTCTATGATTTTTAATGCAATTTTTCCGCATCTAATAGCTACTTTATTAATGAAAACATACGCACCTGGTTTAGCTACAGCTCTACTATTAAATATACCAATCAACACCGTTATACTATTTAAATTACATGATTTAAAATTGGTTACTCTAAAAGAAATAGTTTTATCAACAGTTGTAATTGGAATAATTTTATTAGCTATGATTCCACTTTTGTTTATGTTGGGAGGAAATTTACTAAATTATTAATCGAATGAAACCTTTTAATGGGGAGAGATCACTTTATTATACAAAGTAGGTTAGTGTAGAATACTAGTCAGGCATAGTGATGAGTTCTTCCCTCTTCCTGAACCAACCGAAATAAAAGACTGCCGACAAACATAAAACACATAAGTTTGTCGACAGCCTTAAGCAGCCAAGGTTTCTATTTTTTTCTCAATCTTAATAACGGCTTTGAAATAATCGGCGTCAACACACCTGAAAGAATCGCTTCAGTAATTCCATTAGTGGCTACAATGGTCAGCAGTGCAGGCAAAAGCTGCTCCATATCCAACTTCAAAAAGTTCGCATAGGGCTCCCCATAAAATAAATAAATGAATCCAAGAACTAAAACCGTATTTGTTAAAGATCCCAGCACACCGGCAACACTCATTCTTACTGTTTCATTGAGCTTTCCACTGAGTAATCGATGGAACACATATGCAGCAACCACACCAATTAAAATCCGAGGCAAAACAGATACAAGCGGATTCGTGAAAACAATGGGTGCAATTACGCTTGTCGGAGCGACAAATGCCCTGATGAAGGTGATGATTCCCCATATGCCGCCAACAATGGCTCCTTCCTTCATTCCAAGGACGATTGCTGCGACAATGACCGTTACCTGAATAATCGTCAAGCTAAGCGGTCCCATCGGGATATATCCTAAAAACGGGATGGTCGTTTGTATAATGATGATGGCAGAAAGCATCCCTAATAGGACCATTCGGAATGTCTTGTTTTTTTTGTTCATGAATAAACTCCTCTTAACAAATAATATATTCTTCGTTTTCATTCTACACAAAAGAGACAATAGGGGGACAGGCTAAAGAGCGTTTTTTTCTAGATGGGGCGAGTTTTGCTTTTTTATATGCCAATTCTGATGTCAAAATGACAGTCATTTTGGTGCGTTTTTTTTAGTAAAGCACCTCAAAACGGAACCCTTTATGTTTATCCCTGCAAGCTTTTATATTACACTAAAGACAACACAAATCACGTTCATGAGGTGTAATATGGGAAATGATCTTCTTGCAACCTTGATGGAAATAACAGAAGAAGAACAGATGATTCTCGAGCAAAGTAGTGAAATAAAAAAGGACCTTTATACGAATCAAACGTCTTTTATTATTGAAAGCGAAAAATTCCTGAATCCAAACGAGATGATTATGCTTAGAAAGCATACACGATTTATTGATTTTCCCAAGCATCGTCACAATTATATCGAAATTAATTATGTGTTTCATGGTGAGTTAAAACAGAAGGTTGGAACAGAGAATGTCCACTTAAAGCAGGGTGAGCTTTTATTTTTGAACCAGCATATTGAACATGAGATTGAAGCTTGTGCAAAAGAGGATATTATTATTAATTTTATTATTCAGCCGAAATTCTTTGATTTTATTTTTTCCTATTTATCCTCCACTAATTTAATGAGTAACTTCATTATAAACAGTCTCTATAATCACACGCAGAATGGACAATACTTGTACTTTGCTGTTACACATGTGGAGGCCATTCAAGAGTTAATTAAGAAGATGATGGATGAAATTATGGTACCATCGTTATTTTCAGAGTCTACTTTGAAGCTTTATATGGGGCTTTTAATGATAGAGCTTTTAAAGCACACGGATAAATTAAAGCAAAATGAACTAAGCACCGAACATCACTATATCCTTGTCGAGACGATGAAGTATATTGATGAACACTATCAAAATGCTTCTCTTTATGAGTTGGCTGAGCAATTGAAACAGCCACACTACGCGGTCAGTAAGCAAATTAAGCAAGCGACAAAGTATACTTTTAAAGAGCTTTTACAAGAAAAGAGACTTACGAAAGCAAAAGAGTTTCTAGAAAGAACCGAAATGCCTATTACCAAAATCATTGATGAAGTAGGCTACGATAATATGAGCTACTTCTACCGGATATTTAAAAGCAAATACGGAAAAACTCCAAAGGAATATCGAGTAGAGCTGAAAGGCAGGTGAACTTTGTGTTCAGCTGTTTTTTATTGGATTTTGGAGATTGAGGACAAACTTTTAGGCCATAAAAGGTCGAGGTCGCAAATAAACTTTGGGAATAGCAAATAAGGATGATGAATAGCAAATAAAAATTCAGGATCGCAAATAAATTTGTAGGATCGCAAATAAAAATTCAGGATCGCAAATAAATTTGTAGGATCGCAAATAAAAATTCAGGATCGCAAATAAAAATTCAGGATCGCAAATAAATTTGTAGGATCGCAAATAAAATTTTAGAATCGCAAATATATCCTAGAAATCGCAAATAAGCACAGGAAAAATTGCTAGAAGGGTGACCATATTGTTGTTCAAATTTGGTTTTCTAGTACTCTAGAGCAACAAAAAGCACTGGCCGAATGAAGTTTCGGCCAGTTTTTTTATGTTTTTCATGAAAAATTGGCCTTTATTCAATTTAAGCTTATGCCTGTCGCCCCTGACCAAGCTGCTTCCGCTTTTCTCTGTCTAGCATGGCACGAAGGGATGAGCGAGCTTATGACGTGAAAGTTGGGAAAAATAGAAGCATACGCGTCATAAGAAAAGGTTTATGACATGAAAGCTGGGCAAAACAGAGGCATACGCGTCATAAGAAGAGGTTTATGACATGAAAGCCTGAGAAATCAGAAGCATACACGTCATAAGAAAAGGTTTATGACGCGAGAGCTGGAAAAACATAAGCGTACCCGTCATAAAACTTTTTCGTGGAGTCCATACGTCGCTAAACGGGCCTTTCCGCTTTTCCTTGTCCAGCTCCGCCTCCTTGACCCTCGAGGTCATAAGTCATCCCTTCAGGAAAGCAGGCTTTCCGCCAGGGCTCGCCTTATGCTTGTCGGGTCAGAACAGTCGGCTCCGCTTTTCGTTTTGCAAATAAGGTCAATAAATTAAATAAATCCCGATATAGGATATTTCTTTGAATCTAGTATGATAGTAATATCGTAAGCGGTTACAACAAAAGGAGCGTTGAGGATGAACAAGTACAGTATTGCTGTTGATATTGGTGCTTCAAGTGGAAGATTAATGTTAGGTCATAGAGAAAATGGACAATTACAGTTACGTGAATTATATCGATTTGAAAATAAGATTGTACAAAAAGGGAATCACTTTTGCTGGGAGCTTGATCGACTGTTTGATGAAATCAAAACAGGATTAAAAAAGTGCAGTGAACTAGGGATTACACCAGATAGCATCGGGATTGACACGTGGGCGGTTGATTTTGTCCTCCTAGACGAAAACGACGAGCCACTTACAGAAGCTGTGTCCTATCGTGATCCGCGAACGGATGGCATGATGGAAGAGGTATTCCAAATCATCTCAAAAGAACGGCTCTACCTAGAAACAGGGATTCAATTTCAAAAGTTCAACACCATCTACCAGCTCTACTCACTGAAAAAGAACCATCCTGACATCTTAGCGAAAGCAAAGTCCTTTTTAATGATCCCAGATTATTTAAATTTTTTACTCACAGGGAAAAAATCAAACGAATATACAAATGCGACATCCACACAGCTAGTCAATGCTTTTACGAAAAAATGGGACTACGAGCTGCTAGATATTTTAGGGATTAATAAGGACATGTTCCATGAAATCCAGCTGCCAAAGACGATTCTAGGGAACTTGAAGGAAGAGCTAGTATCAGAACTTGGCTTTGATATGAACGTCATTCTCCCTGCCACACATGATACCGGATCTGCGGTGATCTCTGTGCCAGAAGAGGAGAGTACCATTTATATTAGCTCAGGAACATGGTCGTTAATGGGGACGGAGAATCATTTCCCTATCTGTGTCACAAAAGCGCTAGATTACAATTTTACAAATGAAGGCGGTATCGATTATCGCTTCCGTTTCTTGAAAAATATTATGGGGCTTTGGATGATTCAAGAGGTCAAGCGAAACTACGATCATGAATACTCCTTCGCGAGACTTGTAGAACTGGCGGAAGAGGTAGGAGACTTCCAGGCATTCGTTAACGTCAATGATGATCGATTCTTAAAGCCGGACCATATGGTGCAGGAAATTATGAACTATTTGCTAGAGACGGGACAAAGTGTTCCTAGTACACCAGGGGAAGTAGCGAAATGTGTATATGATAGCTTAGCAGCTAGCTATAAAGAAACCATCGGAGAGATAGAAAGTATATTTGAAAAGTCATTTGATAAGATCAATGTCATCGGTGGTGGTTGTCAAAATGAAATGCTGAATCAGCTTGTCGCGGATGTGACGAATAAGGAAGTGCTGGCTGGTCCGATTGAAGCAACAGCTATCGGCAATATCGTAGCCCAATTGATGGCATTAGGTGAATTTACGGATTTACAGGAAGCACGTTCTATCATCAAACAATCTTTTGAAGTGAAAAAATACGAACCTACTAAATCAGTAGCCAACTCATAATCGGAAAGGAAGAAAATCATGACTATTAAAGAAAATTTTGAACTAGCGAAGCAAGCATACTCAAAATGGGGAATCGATGTTGAAGACGTATTACAAAAGCTAAAACAAGTGCCTATTTCTATCCACTGCTGGCAAGGTGATGACGTGGGAGGATTTGAAGTAAATCCTAGTGAGCTATCTGGAGGAATTGATGTAACAGGGAACTACCCTGGAAAGGCAACGACACCGGAGCAATTGCGTAGCGACCTAGAAAAAGCACTGTCTCTTATTCCAGGAAAACATCGTGTAAACCTTCATGCCATTTACGCAGAAACAAACGGGGAAGTAGTAGAACGTGATCAGCTAGAGCCGAAGCATTTTGAAAATTGGGTAGCTTGGGCGAAGGAACAAGGATTAGGGCTAGATTATAACCCAACCCTTTTCTCCCATCCAAAAGCATCAGATGGATTAACCCTTTCACATCCAGATGAAGAGATCCGTGAGTTTTGGATTAATCACTGTATTGGAAGTAGAAAAATCGGGGAGTATTTCGGAAAAGAACTAGGAACACCAGCATTAACAAATATTTGGATTCCAGATGGCTATAAAGACATTCCGAGTGACAGACTGACTCCAAGACAGCGCTTGAAGGATTCTTTAGATAAAATCTTTGCTGTACCAGTGGATGAGTCATACAATTTGGATGCAGTAGAAAGCAAAGTATTTGGAATTGGTTCTGAATCTTATGTAGTCGGTTCTCACGAATTCTACTTAGGCTATGCATTAAAGAATGATAAAATCTGCTTGCTTGATACAGGACACTACCATCCAACAGAAACGGTATCAAACAAAATTTCTTCGATGCTTTTATATAGTGACAAGATAGCTCTTCACGTATCAAGACCAGTCCGCTGGGATAGTGACCATGTCGTGATTTTAGATGATGAACTAAAAGAAATTGCCCTTGAAATTGTTCGTAACGATGCACTGAATCGAGTGATTATTGGACTAGATTTCTTTGATGCAAGTATCAACCGTGTAGCGGCTTGGACAATCGGTACAAGAAACATGGTGAAGGCACTGTTATACGCAATGCTTGTACCAAACGAAAAATTAAAACAGCTTCAAGAAGAAGGCAATTTTACCGAAAGATTAGCATTAATGGAGGAATTCAAAACCTACCCGTTCGGAGCGATTTGGGATTACTATTGTGAACAAATGGGTGTGCCTGTAAAAGAGGCTTGGTTAGAAGAAGTAAAATCATACGAAACAGAAGTACTTTCAAAAAGATAACCAAAAAGATAAGTAGATCTTCCTTTGTGAGGGTCTACTATCTTTTTGTTTTTCAAAGAATATGCTATAATTTAACATGAAATTAACATAAAAATAAAAATAATCAAATATAAATCAACGTTCGATCGGGGAAGGGTGTACGTTTGTGCTTGTAGCTGAAAGGCAAAGGAAAATTGTTGATCTAGTCAATGAGCGTTTAAGTATAAGAGTGTCCGAACTAAGCAAAATTTTTTCAGTGACGGAAGAAACCATTCGTAGAGATCTTGAAAAATTAGAAAAGGATGGCTTTTTGGAAAGAAGTCATGGCGGTGCCGTAAGTATTGAAAAGGAAGATAATGAAGTTTCTTATTTGGAAAGAGAAATTACAAGAGCGGCTGAAAAACGTGCGATCGCGTTAGAGGCGGTAAAAATGGTGGAGCCGGGGGACCAGATCGTTCTTGATGCGAGCACCACCGCTTGGTATATGGCGAAAGAACTTCCAGACATGCCGTTAACGGTATTAACGAATTCGATTAAAGTGGCCCTAGAGCTAAGTAAAAAGGAACAAATCCGTGTCATCTCAACGGGTGGAAACCTGATGTCGATTTCTCTTTCGTATGTTGGTCCTCTAGCGGAACGTTCATTAAAAATGTACCATGTGAACAAAATGTTCTTTTCATGTAAGGCGATTCATCCAGATGGTGGACTTAGTGATACGAATGAATTGCAAGCGCTATTAAAAAAGGATATGATCCAAATTGCTGATAAAGTGATCTTAATGGCGGATTCAAGCAAGTTTGGAAAAAGAGCCTTCTCTCAAATAAACTCATTATCAGCAGTGCATAGCATTATTACCGATTCAAACATGGATGATCGGACAAGAGAGAGGCTTGAAGAAAAGGAAGTCAAATTAATATTTGTAAATATATAAGATGAAAACAGACCAAGCTAGGTCTGTTTTTTTTTAACTGCAAAACCATGACATGAGAAGTTATTAGAGGTGTGAAAATGTAATGCCTTGGCCCTAAATTGTCGTGCTAGATGAACCAGTAGAACGGTCTCTTTTGACTTGGAAATTATTTCAAAAATATATTGCGTGTTATAGGTAGAAGTAGGATAATTATTTACGATTTACCTACTAGATCAAACTTAAAACAAAGTTTCTTAGAAAAATAGATTTTATCCGGTCAATAAGGGGGAATATGATTGGCTAAGATTATGGTGGTTGATGATGAGTCTCATATTCGGGAGCTTATCCGATTATATTTGGAAGATGAGGGATTTGAGATTGTGGAGAAGACAAATGGAGTGGATGCGTTGGAGTATGCGGAAAACAACCCTCTCGATTTAGTCATTCTCGATATTATGATGCCAAAATTAGATGGATGGAGGCTATGCAAGGAGCTCCGTGAGCTTGGGGATATTCCAATTTTGATGATTACCTCAAAGGGAGAAGCTCAGGATAAGATTAAGGGCTTTAAGCTTGGAACCGATGATTATTTAGTAAAGCCCTTTGATCCAATGGAGCTTGTGATGCGAGTGAGAGCCTTGCTGAAGCGTTATCGAATTTCTGCATCTAATGTGATCAAGCTTGGAGAGCTTGAATTAGACCGAAAAACCTACCATATTGTCTATCAAGATGGTCGAAGAGAAACCATTCCAATGAAGGAGTTTGAATTACTTTATAAGCTGGGCAGCTATTCAGGTCAGCTGTTTACTCGTGACAACCTTATTGAACAAATTTGGGGCATGGATTATGAGGGGGATGAACGGACAGTTGATGTTCATATCAAGCGGCTTCGGGAGCGATTTGCGGAGTTTGAATCTGATTTCAAGATTGTAACAATCCGTGGTCTTGGGTATCGCTTGGAGGTGTCTCGCAATTAAGTCGCTCTATACTCGTATTGTCGTTATTTTTGTTAGTGTTGTGATGGTTAGTTTGTTTGTTGCTTATCTGGGAACCACTTATTTATACAAAGATGTCATTCATAAGGAGATTCGCCAAATCCTACTCAAAAATAGTGAAAAGGTGTTAGAACTCTATCATACTTCCAATTCTGATGATATCGTGAGATTCACTCAAACATTTACTGGTACAATTGGAAGTAGGCTTCAGCTATATAATCAGGAGGGTGTTCCTCTCCTCGATGAGGATTTGAAGGTTGAAACCAAACATGTAGAAACCGTTCTTTCAGGGGAAGTAGAGGACAAGATCTTTGAAGGTGAATTCCAAGTCCCCGTCGTGGGGATTCCCTTTTCAGACAATGGTAAGTCCTATGCGTTATTTATCAGCGTAGAGAGAAATAAGGTGGAAGAGGAAACGATGAATTCCATTCACCTCATGTACGTCTTCATTCTCTTTTTAGGAAGCTTATTGGTTATCATTGGTGCTCGTTATGTCGTGAATCCTCTTGTTAGGCTAACCGAAGCAACGAGGAAGATGGCGCAAGGGAACTTTAAAATTGAACTCCCAACAAAACGTAAGGATGAGATTGGAGTCTTAAGTACCAGTTTTAATGAAATGGCAAGGGAACTTGGGAAACTAGATCAAATGCGTCAGGAATTTGTAGCCAATGTCTCCCATGAAATTCAATCACCGCTTACCTCCATTTCAGGATTTTCAAAGGCATTACAACAAAAGCAAGTGAATGAGGAAACTCGGAATCGTTATTTGAAAATTATTGAACAGGAAAGCGAACGGTTATCACGCCTTGGAAGAAATCTGCTTCAGCTTTCTCATTTGCAGCATGACCAACATAAGCTTACCTTGGCAACTTATCGTTTAGATGAGCAGTTACGGAGTGTGGTCATTGGCCTGGAACCACAATGGTCTGCAAAAGACATTATAGTTGATATCCACCTAGAGCCGATAACTGTAGAGGCAGATGAGGATCAGTTGAACCAGGTATGGATGAATATTATTAATAACAGCATTAAATTCACACCAGCTCAAGGGAAGATTGCTGTTGAAGCTACTGTTAATAATAATCAAATCACTGTTTCGATTAGCGATAACGGTGTGGGGATACCAAAAGAAGAACGAAAGGATATTTTTAAGCCGTTCCACAAGGTTGATAAGTCCCGTGATCCTTCGATCAAAGGAAACGGCCTTGGATTATCGATTGTGAAACAAATTGTTGATTTACATCGTGGTCATATAGAAGTATCTGAGAGTCCTTGGGGAGGGGCGAAGTTTATCGTGACAATACCTCAACTATAAATATAGTAATAAGTGAGAAAGGAGAATTTTTACTCCTTTCTCTTTTTTTATTTGCGTTCATATTCAGTTCATATAGAGGATTTATCATACCATTCATAGCCACTCATCGGTTTTACTAGCGGGTTATTTAAGAAAGGGGGCTGAGTATGAAGGGTCGGAGAATTCTTTTTTTACCATTACTTCTTTCAATCATCTTTTCTTCAAATTGGGTAATTGATATAGCAACTTATTTGAGAAGAGGCCTGGTCATCCTCACCTTGGGAATGATTTTATGGTTCATATATGACCATTTGAAAGAACCGGATTTACCAGGAAGGATCATCATCGTTTTATGTGTCATTGTTGTCTCCTCGGTTCTACTGGTCTTAGGTACCCTGTTAAAAACAGGTTGGTAAAAAAATATTTATTACTTGAGTTCATATTCAGTTCATATTGAAGGTTTACAGTAGGTTCATCGAAGAAAAGTGAAAAAAGTTGAGTTAAAAATGGGAGAAAGGAAGAGATCTTATGAATGTTTTTCTTTTACACTGGGCTGGATTTATTTTTCTTGTAGGTCTGGTTTTATCGTTACCGCTTGGGGCCGTCTATTACTTGAATCATTCACAGCTTAAGCAATTCTTTACGAATCCAAGGAAACTGAAAGCTGCTCATTTGGATTTTATCATGCAGGCATTTTCGATAGGAGTGGTTTTCTTGCTAGAGCTTGGAATGAACATGAGGGTCCCGACCTACGCTGTGATTCCACTAGCATTTGGAACCTTTTGTAATCCATTTATCTTTTTAATGGAGGCAACAACTTTGTATAAAATGGCCTATATAAAAATACTTTACCGAACATTAAAAGGCGTAAGCCCTTCTGCACTATTTTTCGCATGGTTTGTGGTTGCCTTTTTGTACTTACCAGCATATATCATGTGGCTTCTTCTAACTTTTGTGTTACTACTAATCCTTACATTTTTAGCATTTAGCAGAAAAACCAAAATGATTTCATCAACTAAAAAAATGATCGATATTGGAGGAAAATAATGATGATTACGGTTACAGATGTTTCAAAGGTGTACTCTTTAGATTCAGGTGATTTTTATGCCTTAAAAAACAACCATATCCATATTCAAAAAGGAGAATTTGTAGCGATCATGGGTCCGAGTGGCTCGGGAAAAAGTACCTTACTTCAGCTGTTAGGCGGGCTTGATTCTCCTAGTTCAGGAAAAATTGTCGTGGATGATTGTGAACTAAACAGATTAAATGAAAAAGAACTTACCCAGTTTCGACGTACGAAATTAGGATTTGTCTTTCAGAACTATCAGCTTTTACCCATGATGACAGTTGGTGAAAACATTGCCTTGGCACTTTCTGCAAACAACGCGTCAAAAGCGAAAATTAAAATGACCGTTCAACAGCTGTTGTCAGATGTGAACCTAGAGGGAAAAGAAACACAATTCCCTTCTCAATTAAGCGGTGGGCAGCAACAAAGGGTAGCGATCGCAAGAGCCTTGGCGATGAAGCCAAGTTTAATTTTAGCCGATGAACCCACAGGAAACTTGGATCAAAAAAACGGAGAAGACATTTTACGACTACTTTCAAAGCTTAATAAAGAAGAAAAAATCACGATTGTGATGGTGACTCATGATTTACAAGCAGCACAAGTAGCTGATCGAATCATTACGGTGCGTGATGGATTAATTGTAGAAGACGGAATGAAAGGAGGTTATCAAAATGAAACAGTGGCAAATCGCATGGCGTAACTTAATGCGGAGGAAGATGAGAACCTTCCTTACGATTCTATCAATTGTCATTGGGGTGGCATCCACGTTTTCTGTGATTGCAGCCGTAGATTCAGCGGAGAAGTCTTTCCCTATTTTTATAAAAGAGGCATTTGCGAAGGCAGACTTTACTATCGCAGGTACAGAGGCTTATTTTTCGGAGAATGTTCTTACGCAAACGGAATCCATTGAAAACGCGACTTCTATTGCCCTTTTAAAAGAAAATACCAAACTTATCGTGGAAGATAAAGAGGTTTCTGCGATTCAAAAAAGGGTGGTCATAACTGGGTATAGCAAGCTTGATACGCCCGTTACTGGGTTCAAACGAATGGAAGGGGACCTAAACGGCAAAGGTGCTGTAATTACAGATAGAACAGCTAAGGTGTGGGGAACGAAAATTGGAGATTCTATCTCCATTGATACAGATCATGGAGTGAAAGAAATCGAAGTTTCTGCGATTGTGAAGTACACTCAAGATTTAATGGGGCCATCTAGTTGGAATATGGCGAAGTATCACCACTGGGCAATCGCTGTTCCACTACCTGTTGTGCAGGAGTGGTTTGGTCATGAAGGGGAAATCCAAGGTATTCAAGTGAGGGCGAGTGATACAGAAAGTTTAGCCGCTGTAGAACAGGCAGTTGATCAACTTGTAAAAAATAATGTAAACATTTATATGCAGCCAGTCGTTGTGAATGTAGATGAAGAGTTTCAAAAGATGGATTCCTTTTTCTTGGCTCTCTATATTGCAGGATTTCTAGGAATTGCACTTAGTGCCTTCATTATTTTTAACTCACTGTATGTCAGTATTAGGGAAAGAAAAAATGAGTTTGCCGTTCTGAAAACGATTGGATACACTCCTGGTCAATTACAGGTCATGGTACTGACAGAGGTAATCCTATTAGCTCTAGTTGGAACAGTAATTGGTCTAGTGATTGGATACGGTATGGCGCTTGGCTTAACAGCCCTCGTCTTCATGCTCATTGGAATTACTGATGGAAATAGCATGGTGCTAGTACCAGGAATTAGCTTATCGTTATTGGCCGGTTTGGTTGTTCCCATTGCTGCAGCATGGTACCCGATACGAAACGTTGGGAAAATTAGTGTCATTGAAGTGCTGAAGGAGAATAAAGCGAAAGCAAAAGAAGGGACGAATAAGTGGGTTGGAATCGTCGGAGTATTACTGATAGGATCTAGCTTTTTTATTAAGCACCTACTTATGGTTTTGCCTCTTATGATTGGGATTGCGTTGATTTTCCCCTATCTATTTAAAATGTTTGTGTGGGTGATAAAAGGATTATTTGGAGTAGTCTTCCGATTTTCGGGAGACATGGCAATCCGAAACTTGAATCGAAACCTAAGTCGTTCTTCCATGACTTCTGTCATTCTCTGTCTAGGGATTGCCATGATTGTCCTAATGGCATCTCTGAACTCTGCGCTTTTACAGACGTATGAAAAAGTGATTCATTCCACTTATGGTGGGAATCTTGATATCATGTTTCACCATATTGAAGAGGAAGACCTCGCAACCATTAAAGCGACAAAAGGGGTGGCAGATGCAACGACTTATTCTAAGCAGTCAATCATTTGGACCCTTGATGGTCAAAAAAGAATGCTCCCTGTGTTCGGTGTTGGGGAGGAATGGATTGATCGTTTCCCACTATTTACTAGCGAGGAATGGACACATAGTGAATTAATTGGAAGCTTAAAAAATGATGAAATTGTTCTCGACCAAACTTCCTTTGATGTGTGGGGAGGAAAAATCGGTGAAAGTATTACGCTTGATACCTTGGACGGGGTGAAGCCTTTTAAGGTGGTCGCTGTTGTCAGTACAATGAAAAACAATGGCTATAGTGCGTTCGTAAAGGATCACCATTTTGAAGAAAGCTTTGGAGTGAAGTATGAACGAAACGCACTCGTCATTAAAGAAGAAGAAACAAGTTCACTTCAACTACGAGAAAACATCTATGGACAATTTGGTGAGAGAATAGAAGAAATGTGGGGACCTGAGGATTGGGTATCCGTTATTGGGGCAGTCGTTACAAGCTCGTTTAGCATAATAAATGCACTCGTTGTTCTTGCGATTATCATTTCTGGGATCGGAATCACGAATACATTGCTCATCAATATTATGGAGCGCATCCGCGAGATTGGAATGATGCGTGCAGTCGGGGTTACACGAAAGCAAGTCATCAGAATGATACTTTTAGAAGGGTTTGGAATTGGTTTAGCGGCAACCGTAATCGGAATTTTATTCGGGATCCTGCTAATCTATATGACTTCTGGTTTTATGGAGTACAATACATTAACCTTTGAATTCGGAGTTTCCAACCTAATCATTTCTTTAATCTTCCTATTTGGAATGATCATCAGCTTGATTTCAAGTTTTACACCATCAAGAAGAGCAGCCAAAATCCCGTTGAACGAAGCATTGCGATACGAGTAAGTGTGACAGGGGGCCGGTTCTTGTGTATCGTTCCCCTACTAATTTAATGAGGTGTTAACATATGTTTAATAAGTTATTGATGCTATTTATTTCGGCTGTAGTGCTTCTTTCAGCGTGCGGTACGGACTCATCGTGGGAAGAAGAAGAGGTTGTTGAGGAAAGCAATAGGATCATTACGGAAGATGTTGATGTGAATTGGGAGATTGATAAAGAACAAGCTTCTGGAAAAGAGTATATCATACGGCTTACTGTTTCAAATAATGGGGCGCCGGTTGATCATTTTGAAGTGAACCATGAAAAGCTGCTCCATTTAATCGTTGTTAGTAAGGATTTATCTTATTTTAATCATATCCATCCAGAGTACAAGGGAGATGGAGTGTTTGAAATCAAAAATGAGTTTCCAGCAGGCGGGGAATACCGGATGGTTGTAGACTTCAAACCGACAAACGGAAGTTCCATGAGTAAGATGGCCTGGGTAACGGTTGAAGGAGATACAGTACAGCCGATAGCTGTTACCGTTGATGAAAATTTAGAGAAAATGGTAGAAGGAATAAATGTGACGTTATCGATTGAACCGGGCCTTGCAGCTGGGGAAGAAAGCACGATGAAATTTACTCTAACCGAAGGAGATACACAGCTGCCAGTCACAGACCTCGAACCATATCTAGGATCAATCGGACACGTCGTGATTTTATCAGAAGATGGTGAAAGATACTTGCATGTGCATGCATTAGAAGGTCAAGGTAGCGGACCAGAGGCATTATTTGAAACAGAATTTCCGGAAAGTGGCGTTTATAAAATTTGGGGCCAATTCCAACGAAACGGTGAGGTTGTTACAGTACCTTTTGTGGTAGAGGTTCCGTAGAGGTCGTTACCTTGTGAAAGGGATGAAATAAGTTAATGAAGGTTGGATTAGTACGCCATTTTAAAGTTACCCATGGGTATCCTAAAAAATATATTACCGCTGAGGAACTAGTAAAATGGGAGAAAGAATATAATGAGTCGACTGTAGAAGAAAAGGAAATAGAATTATCTCAAGTTAAATGGGAAAAATGTTTTTCAAGTGACTTACCAAGAGCAAGGGAAACAGCTGAAAGATGTTTTGATGGCACTATTATTTATCTTGAAGAATTAAGAGAAGTTGCACTTTCGCCATTCTTTCAGAAGAAGATTAGGTTGCCTCTATTTATTCACATCTTTTTTATCAGATTTGCTTGGATAGTCAATCATAAATCCCAGCTAGAGAAAAAAAGTGACGTTCTAAAACGAGTTAATAAGGCTTTGGATCTTGCCTTACAATCAGGTGAAGATGTTCTTATTATTAGTCATGGGGGAGTAATGAAGTACATGACTAAGGAATTAAAAAAGAGAGGTTTTAGAGGGCCGAAATTCAGAAGACCAGAAAATGGAATGCTCTATACATTTGTTAAGTAATTGTTTTCTTTTAGGAATAAATAATACAAACGAGAAATTTAATTTAATAAGATTTACAGAGGAACACACATATAAGACATGTCCAATATGTGTGTTCCTTTTAATATCAACTGGTTTACTTGTTTAACAAATATATTATGTCCTTTATAGTAACAGAACTAAACAAACTATCAATGTGTCGAAAATGTTAAAAATCAAATATAAACAAATATTTATATCTGTATTTATGTTGATTACATTAAGGCATGGGAGTAAGATATAGATATAGGAAATTAAAGGGAAAGGTTTATGTAAACCCTTTCTTATTTTTAAAAAAACATTTGTGAAATAGTGTACAAACATTTAAGGAGGAGAAAAAGATGAGCAATGCACGTGTGTATTATGTACCAAGTACAAACCTAATGGGCAGAGGCTGTTTAAAAGAACTGCCAGCACTTGTAAAGGAACTGGGTCAAACTAAAGCATTAGTTGTAACGGATAAGTTCTTGAATCAATCAGGTCTAGCAGGGAAAGTTCTTGCGGAACTTGATACGATTGATCTAGAATACGTCATCTTTGATGATGTAAAACCCAATCCTACGGTCCAAAATGTGTATGAAGGAGTTGAAGTGTTTAAGGAAAATGCTTGTGACTTCATCGTATCTATTGGTGGAGGATCTCCTCAGGATGCTGCTAAAGCCATTGGACTTTATGTAACCAATGGAGGCGACTTACGAGACTATGAAGGTGTTGGTAAGACAAAGAATAAATCGGTTCCGATTGTTGCTGTCAACACGACCGCTGGTACATCAAGTGAATTTACTATTAACTACGTGATTACAGATACGGAACGAGAAGTGAAAATGGTGATGGTAGATAAGAACAGTCTAGTAACCATCTCAGTAAATGATCCAGAACTTATGGTTGATAAACCAGCAGATTTGACCGCTGCGACAGGTGTGGATGCACTCACCCACGCAATTGAAGCGATCGTTACTCCAGGTGCCTTCCCTGTTACAGATGCAACCGCATTAGCAGCTGTTGAAATCATCTTTAACTACTTGCCTCGTGCCGTAAAAGACGGTCATGATATTGAAGCTCGTGAACAAATGACATACGTCATGTTCTTAGCAGGTATTGCATTTAACAATGCAGGACTAGGTTTTGTCCATGCGATGGCGCACCAGCTTGGCGGTGTGTACGATCTTCCACACGGAGTATGTAACGCCATGCTTCTACCGATTGTTGAAAGAGAAAATGCGAAACGTGATCCAAAGAAATTCCGTTTAATTGCAAAAGCAGCAGGCATTCAAGTGGAAGGAAAAACAGATGAGCAATGCGCAGATGAAGTGATCGAAGCAATTAAAGCTCTATGTAAGGAAGTAGGAATTCCAAGCACCCTTGCTGAGTTAGGTGTGACGGATGTGGATTTAGATAAACTAGCAACAAATGCTTTAGCAGATGCTTGTGCACCGGGTAATCCATTCCAGCCAACAAAAGAAGAAGTGATTGAAATGTTTAAAGAAATTGCTTCTCCTGTAGTCATGAGTTAATTTTTCTAAAAGAATGCGGTGACGCAAAAGCCCCAATTCTAAATTCGGGTGCAAAGTATAAAATGACACATGAAATAGCGTGAGAATTCTCACGCTATTTTTCTTTTAAACAAAGGAATATAAAAGTTATTAAGTTTAATTGGCATTCGATTTCCTTCAAGCCCTGTCCAAATCCCCCTTGGATTCGGACACCTAAGAGCGAATTCCAGTCAATCCCTGTCCGAATCTCCCTTGGATTCGGACACCCAAGTGTGAATCTCAGTCAATCCCTGTCCGAATACCCCCAGGATTCGGACACCCAAGTGTGAATACCAGTCAAGTCCTGTCCGAATACCCCCCGGATTCGGACACCTAAGAGCGAATTCCAGTCAAGCCCTGTCCGAATACCCCTTGGATTCGGACACCCAAGTGTGAATCTCAGTCAATCCCTGTCCGAATACCCCCCGGATTCGGACACCTAAGAGCGAATTCCAGTCAAGCCCTGTCCGAATACCCCTTGGATTCGGACACCCAAGTGCGAATCCCAGTCAATCCCTGTCCGAATAACCCCCGGATTCGGACACCCAAGAGCAAACTCCTTCAAGTCCTGTACAAATATCCCTTGGATTCGGACACCCAAGTGTGAATCCCAGTCAAGTCCTGTCCAAATACCTCTTGGATTCGGACACCCAAGAGCGAATTCCAGTCAATCCCTGTCCGAATAACCCCCGGATTCGGACACCCAAGAGCGAATTCCAGTCAAGCCCTGTCCGAATAACCCCCGGATTCGGACACCCAAGAGCGAATCCCAGTCAATCCCTGTCCGAATACCCCCCGGATTCGGACACCCAAGTGTGAATCCCAGTCAAGTCCTGTCCGAATAACCCCCAGGATTCGGACACCCAAGAGCGAATTCCTTCAAGTCCTGTCCAAATACCCCCAGGATTTGGATTAATCAATTCTATGAAAATGGCTACTCGTTTATAGAGTCAATATTATTTCTCACATCACGATTTTCGGAAGCTGAATGGTTATCTTCTTCAGCTCCTTCCCCCATCTGGTTACCTATCGCACCGCCTGAAACTCCGCCTATCACAGCACCAACTAGTCCAAATGGAGAACCGATCATCGCACCCGCAACGGCTCCATTTAAAGTTCCTGCTGCTTCACTAAAGTCATTGACACCTTGATTGTTGACCTTTTCTTCCACATTTTCATCCTCGAAGTTATTGCGTTCGTTACCCGGATTCATCTAACTCACTTCCTTGTGTATTAATGGGGAATATGCTAATTATGTAGGCGCACCATCCTAAACATATACTACCCAGCCGAAGTCGTTTTACTCCCTTTGTTTAGTGGTAGATTTCTAATGTGTACCGATACCTAATCTTTAAGTGTTATACAAGAGTGTTGAGTGTTATACACAAACAGATGTAAACTACCAATAAATAATTAAACAGATTATACACTGGGGGAAATGAGATGAAATATTTTGTAGTTGATGCTTTTGCAGAAAAGGTTTTTGAAGGAAATCCAGCAGGTGTATGTATTATGAATGATTGGATTTCAGATGAACTCATGCAGAAAATAGCCATTGAAAATAATTTATCAGAAACAGCTTTTGCAGTAAAAGAAGAAGCAGGTCCATATCGACTTAGATGGTTTACACCTGGAGGAGAGATTAATCTTTGTGGGCACGCCACATTAGCAACGGCATTTATCATTCTAAATTATTATGAGAAGCAATCGGATAGTGTGAAGTTCAATACAATTAGTGGAGAGTTAACTGTAAATAAACAAGATGATTTATATGAATTAGATTTCCCTTCCGTTCCTTTAGAAGAAATTTCTGTTACTGATCAAATGATCAGCGCTTTGGGAATTGTGCCAAAAGAAACCTACTTAAATAGAGATCTTGTATTCATACTGGAGTCCGAGGAAGAAGTAAGAAACGTAAGCCCTGACTTTGCCAAATTAGAAACATTGCCAGAAGGATTGGGTGTTTGTGTTACGGCCAAAGGTAGCACATATGATTTTGTCTCTCGAGGGTTTTTCCCTAAGCTAAAAGTAAATGAAGATCCCGTAACAGGTTCCTTACATTGTGGCTTAATTCCGTTTTGGGCCAATAGACTAGGAAAAAAGGGAATGGTGGCTAGACAATTATCAAGTAGAGGTGGCACGCTTTATTGTAAACTTGAGGGTACTCGAGTAAAAATGGCTGGAAGAGCCGTTTTATATTCAGTAGCCGAATTAAATATAGGGGGTTAAGGTGGAAAAAGCTCAACGATTAACCAAAGAAAAGGAAATTTAATACATGAGGGGTGAAGGGTTGAAACGTATTCATTATAGTTGGGTTATTTTATTTATTGCGTTTTTTTCTATTATAACAGCAGGTATCATACGATCCTCGTCAGGAGTGTTCATCGTTCCTTTTGAAAATGAATTTGGATGGGATCGGTCAACCATTTCATTTGCTTTTGCGATTAGTCTTCTTCTATACGGTATATCAGGTCCATTTATGGCTGCACTAATAGAGGTGATTGGGCTTAAGAAAATGATGATTTTAGCAATGGCAACATTGTTGATAGGTATTTTGCTCACCTTTTTTATGGTGAAGCCTTGGCAGTTAGTTTTGACTTGGGGAATCATTATCGGTTTGGGCTCAGGTTTGTTCTTAACCGTACTAAGTCCATATATTGCAAATCAATGGTTTGAAAAAAAGAGAGGACTTGCGCTCGGGATTTTAACAGCAAGCACAGCAACTGGGCAATTAATTCTCCTCCCATTGTTAGCGGTGATTGTAGAAACGTATTCCTGGAAATGGGCGATGGGCCTAATTCTTATTCTTAGCCTCATTATGCTAGCTATTATTTTATTATTTATGAAAAACTCACCTCAGGAAGCGGGACTTCTTCCATATGGGCAAGAAGTGGCTTCAACTGTAAATAAGGTAGAGAAAAAGGGGAATCCTGTAACGATTGCCTTTCAAACTTTACTTGAGGCTGTAAAAGTAAAGGAATTTTGGTTACTAGCAGGGAGCTTTTTTATCTGTGGTCTTTCCACTAGTGGACTGATTGGTACACATTTTATTTCCTACTGTATAGGCTTTGGGTTTACTGCTGTAACGGCAGCTTCCATGCTCTCATTAATGGGGGTGTTTGATTTAATAGGAACCACTCTTTCTGGTTGGTTATCCGATCGGTTTGATAATCGATGGTTGTTGTTTTGGTATTACGGTTTAAGAGGAGCTTCCCTTTTGTTTCTTCCATTTGCGCTTTCTGATGGTTCCTATATTTTTCTGATTATATTCTCTGTGTTTTACGGCTTAGATTGGATTGCCACTGTACCACCAACGGTTAACATTTCAAGACAAATCTTTGGAATAGAGAAAAGTGTTGTGGTGTACGGATGGGTCTTCGCAGCCCATCAATTAGGCTCAGCAGTAGCTGCAGGTGGAGCAGGGATAGTATACAAGATCTTCAACTCCTATTCATGGGCATTTGCTTTAGCAGGAATGTTTTGTTTATTAGGAAGTCTATTCGTAATAGTGATTAAAAAGGAACGTATTGTGGTTAAGGAAAATGATTCTTATATAGCTAACTAAATGAAAAGGCCGAATATCCCATGTATAGAAATGGGATATCGGCTTCGTTCCAAATATATTTGAAATTAATTATGACCCACTATACGATGCGGTACATACGGCTCTTCAAGGAATGCAATCTCTTCAGGTGAAAGCTTTACTGATAAAGCACCTACAGCATCCTCAAGATGTGATATTTTTGTTGCCCCGATTATTGGAGCTGTTACTGTCTCTTTTTGTAATAACCAAGCAAGTGCAATATGTGTACGTGGAACACCGTGTTTTTCTGCAATAGATGCTACTCGCTCAACCACTAATCGGTCGCCATCGGCAGTCGCATCGTATTTAGACTTTTGGACTTGATCGGTTTCAGAACGAAGTGTGGTTTCGGACCAGTCGCGCGTTAATCTACCTGATGCAAGTGGGCTGTATGGAGTAACACCAATTTTCTCTTCCTTACAAAGAGGTAGCATTTCTCTTTCCTCTTCACGGTAGATGAGGTTGAGATGGTTCTGCATAGAGACAAATTTCGTCCAACCATGTTTTTCAGCCACATGTAAAGCTTTTTGGAATTGCCAAGCAAACATGGCAGAAGCACCAATGTATCTTGCTTTTCCTGACTTCACTACATCATGCATGGCTTCCATTGTTTCTTCAATAGGAGTAGTATAGTCCCAGCGATGGATGATATAAAGATCTACGTAATCTGTTTCCAATCGCTTAAGGCTCTTATCAATTTCACTCATTATAGCTTTTCGAGAAAGTCCCGAACCATTTGGACCTTTGTGCATTTGCCCGTGTACTTTGGTTGCTATTACTACTTCGTCACGATTTGCGTAATCTTTCAGAGCCCGTCCAAGATATTCCTCACTTGTGCCAAGAGAGTATACATTGGCAGTATCAAAAAAATTAATCCCTAATTCAAGCGCTTTCTTTATCACGGGGCGAGAGTCCTGCTCGTTAAGTACCCATTGGTGAACCCATTTATTTGCGTCTCCAAAACCCATACATCCAAGACAAAGTCGAGATACATCTAAGCCAGTATTACCAAGTTTCGCATACTCCATTTGATTGTTCCCTCTCTTTTGTTTATTTGCCACGTTTATCGTGACCTCTTTGGAAATAATTATGCCATAAATAATAAATAACCCTTAACCCATTCCTATCAAGTTTTTGCCTAATCCTATCAACCACTCTTACCCTACCAACGAATATCAGATATAATGACTGAAGATGGAGAAAAAGGAGAATAAATGATGTCTGAGAAAACCTACAAACAACAACTAGAACTTGCTAATCTCATAGAGAACTTTTCCAAACAGGATGGTGTCCATTCTACATTAATCCCCTCTTTATTTCTCATTCGTGAATCCATTATTACGGAACCTTTATCTAGAGTGAACGAGCCGTCTTTTTGCATGATTCTCCAAGGTGAGAAGGAAGTGTTATTGGGAGAGGAACGATTCTTGTATGGTCCTGGGCATTATATTGTGGCCTCTGTTGATTTGCCAGTAACAGGGCAAGTGATCAAAGCCTCAACAGAATCGCCCTATTTAGCTTTCAAACTTGAATTTACATCAACTGAAATTTTAGAAGTTATAAATGAAACAGATATTCCATTTAATCAGGGAAAGAACTCGAAGCGGGCGATGTTTGTTAGCGAAGTAGA
This sequence comes from Robertmurraya sp., assembly GCF_036676585.1. Taxonomy (NCBI): domain Bacteria; kingdom Bacillati; phylum Bacillota; class Bacilli; order Caryophanales; family Bacillaceae; genus Robertmurraya; species Robertmurraya sp. The sequence goes on along the minus strand of NZ_JAKFCQ010000149.1, from coordinate 50,862 downwards.
ACCATGTTTGTTGGATGCAGTACTAAGACTAGCTAATTTATTAGAAAATCCAAAGCACATTCCTATCCTTGCTCGATTATTTAGAAAAGAAATTATCTATTGGATCTTACAAGGTCCACATGGAGAAGCATTAGAACAAATAGCATTAGAGGGTAGCAATGCATCTAGAATACGAGAAGTGATCAACCATATTATCAAAAATTTTGAAGAACCCTTTCGAATCGAAAAGCTTGCCGAAATCGCAAATATGAGTGTGTCATCTCTACATCGACATTTTAAAGAAGTAACAGCTATGAGTCCTATTCAGTTCCAAAAACAATTGAGATTACAAGAAGCTAGACGCATGTTATTGGCAGATCCAACAGATGTAGCCGATGTTGCATTCAAGGTGGGCTATGAAAGCCAATCGCAATTTAGTCGGGAATATTCCCGAATGTTTGGCCATTCACCTCGAGTAGATATAAGAAGAATGAGAGAAAACTATGCTTAAAATGAATAGGAGTAATAGTGGGCTATGCTTGAGTAAAAGGCATAGCCTATTTTTATTCAAGAAATGGGAAAGGTATTTCATAAAGTACATAACTTCACAATAAAAAAAGCTGACATTCCTTATCTAGAAAGTCAGCCTGTTATGATCGGAACCTGTCATTGTTATGGAAAAGGTGCACGTCAATCATTAATCAATCCTTTTTTATTAAAATACTCCTTAATTGATTGTATGGCCCGTATTTCATCACTTCCAATAGCCTTTATATATAATTTAGTACCTGGCTTAATTCCTAGAGACAAAATTTCCATTATTGACTTGGTTGAGTGTTTTAGATTAACAGTATCACCCTGATACTCAAGGAAAATATCGGATTTAAATTTATAAGCTAAACTTACTAACAGGGTTGCAGGTCGTGCAAATCCAGTGTTCTTAGTAATAATAAACTTTTTTTTAATCATTTTTTCACCTCTTAAGGTCGTTCCCGCAAATGAAATAAAGTAGGACGAGAAGAGGATGCCCAAAAAAGCTAGACTTTTTTGAACACCCTCACAATTACTTTTGAAATTTATCATGTTCTTACATAGTGCTGATGTCAATCACGAATCGATACTTGACATCTGAGGCTAATACGCGTTTGTAGGCTTCATCAATTTTGTCCGCCGAAATTACTTCAATGGTAGGAACAATATTATGTTCTGCACAGAAGTCTAACATTTCCTGAGTCTCACGGATGCCTCCAATCATTGAACCTGCAAATGAACGGCGATGACCGATAAGAGAGAACACATTTACTGCCAATGGCTCTGCAGGCGCACCTACATTTACTAAAGTACCATCTAGCGTTAACAGTGACAGATAAGCACTAATGTCAATTTTTGCACTTACCGTGTTAATGATGAGGTCAAAAGTACCAGCAAGTTTATTAAATGTCTCAGGATCACTTGTGGCATAGTAGCTGTCGGCACCGAATTGCAAACCATCTTCCTTTTTACTCAAAGTTTGTGACAGAACGGTAACCTCTGCACCCATGGCGTGTGCAATCTTAACAGCCATATGACCAAGACCGCCCAGACCAACAACCGCTACTTTCTTTCCTGGTCCAGCTCCCCAATGATTTAGTGGCGAATATGTCGTAATACCTGCGCAAAGTAATGGTGCAGCAACGTCAAGCTCAATACCATCAGGAATTCTGACTACAAAATCCTCCGTTACTACTATGTGAGTAGAATAGCCACCCTGAGTTGGCTCACCGTATTTGTCAACACCAGCATAGGTAGGGACATTTCCATTGAGACAGTATTGTTCTTCTCCTTTACGGCAGTTCTCACATTCACCACAGGAGTCAACCATACATCCGACACCTACTCGGTCACCGACCTTGTACTTTGTCACCTCAGCTCCTACTTCCGTGACAATTCCCGCAATCTCGTGTCCAGGTACGAGTGGATAGTTCACTGGACCCCATTCACCATGTGCAGTATGGATGTCAGAATGGCATATTCCTGCATATTTAATTTCTATTAGAACATCATGCAAATCAAGATCGCGTCGTTTAATTTCAGCTGCTCGAAACGGTTTGTCTGGACCGTCGACAGCTCTTGCTTTAGCAATTACCATTAATAAAACCTCCTAAAATTTATACTTTTCAAGAGAATATGCTTGTATCAGGTAAATGAATCACTCAGGATACATTTCCCTTCATTCATTTCTAACCCTACTTCTTTCTCTTGCAAAACCATGTTAATCCCTAGAGTTAACTCTAGGTCAAGTGATTAAATGATATTTTTTTTAAAAGCTCTCTCTGGCCATACATGTATCGAACTATCTATCAATCTAGTTTATTTTTACTTTCCTCTAAAATTTTGACATTCTGCAAATACGGTGATAAACTCCCTCGTAACGCTAGAGTTAACTCGAGGTCTATATTATTCAGAAAGGGAGATAAATATTGAAGACATATTCTATCAGCGAAGTTGCAAAAGAATTGAATGTTACAGTATATACCTTGCGCTACTACGACAAAGAGGGGCTTATGCCTTTTGTAGAAAGGACAGCCAGCGGAATACGATTGTTTAAAGAATCCGATATCGAAGCTTTAAAAATAATTGAATGTCTAAAATCCACCGGAATGCCTATTAAGGAAATTAAAAACTTCATTGAATGGTGTTCTGATGGGGACTCCACGTTGCAACAAAGATATGACATGTTTTTGGAAAGAAAGGCTTGTGTAGAAGCACAGATGGAAGAACTGAAAAAAACAATGGAACTCATCGAGCATAAATGTTGGTATTACAAGACTGCTTTGAATGCCGGAACGGAAGAGATTCATAAAATAGAAACTTCCATGACTAATTAGCTTCTTTAGATTTAGGCAGCTTGTAAGGTCTGAACTCGGTATTGTACCGGGCTCAGGCCTTTTAGTTTTGCCTGGATTCGTTAGTGAAGAATGAGTGAATCTAGTTATTAAAGGGGTTTCATGGTAGAATGTTGTCGAGGAATGAAAACGCTTTAAAGAGGTGAAGGATTCTTTGATAAAGTTTAATCAAGTAACTTTTAAAAATAGGATTATCTTTATTTTTCTATGTAGCAGTTTAATTCCATTTATATGTTTGGGATTTCTTTCCTTCTATACAATAGATTCTATACTTCGTAATAAAGTAGAAAGTTCACTGCAAAGTAATTTGAAGCAAGATTTAATAACTTTAGAAAACACATTAAATAACTTAAATCATGTCTCTCAACAGCTTGCATATGGTGCAAGAGCAAATAATCTCTTTGAAGAATTGGAAAATGAACGTGAGCCCTATAATCGTATTCAGATTCGAAGTGAAATTAAAAGTGAAATAAATTTGATTTCTTTTTCAAATCCCAATGTAGGTTTAATTATGTACTACTATCCCGAGAAGCAAGAATATGATTTTGAAAGTTTTAGACTCCGTGGGGACTTTTTGCCAGACAATCTTCCAATAATGGCTAAGTACTCGGAAATTACATACTATGGACCTCACAAAAGTTATAACGGATTAATTAATCAATATGTATTTAGTACGATGCGTAAAGTGAATTTGCCTAATCAAAATGTTTATCTATATATAGAGACGGGACGCAATGCTTTGGAAACTATATTTGCTCCTGAGAATAAGAAAGATGACTCCCGTCGTTTACTTTTACTTGATAATGATGGGAAAATCACCTTTAGTGAAAATGAAAAGGCTTTCCCTGAGAATAGTATGTTTGTAGATTACAGCAAATCGGAAGCCAGCTCTGGATATTATAAAAACTATTTTTGGAATAAAGAAACAAGTAACCAAGGATGGAGTATTGTTTCCATTACCCCGGTTAAGGAGCTGAACAAGGAACGAGACAAATGGCTCTTTCAAGCTGCTTTAATATTAACTTTCTTCATAGTCGTTGCGTTATTATTTGCTATGTTAATGTGGAAGATGGTCTATAACCCCTTGAAGAAATTCAACAAGGAGGTTAAATCCTTAACTCAGTCTACTACCGAGCAAACAGAATTAACTAAGATACCTGAATTTGATGATTTACTTTATCAGGTGAGAAGTATGAAGACGAAGATTTGGGATTTGTACGCTGAGATTGAACAGAAAGAAAAGCGACGAGCGGACTTAGAAGTAGAAAAACTCCTATATCAAATAAATCCACATTTCTTAATGAATACACTGGATACGGTGCATTGGTTGGCTGTCTTTAGTGGTCATGAAAAAATAGATAAGGTGGTCCTCTCCTTAAATAAGTTACTTAGCTATAATCTTGGGAAAATGGGTGAGTCCACAACGGTTAAGAAAGAAATAGAGGCAGTAAAAGAATATTTACAGTTGCAACAGATTCGCTATGATTTTCAATTTGATGTGGATATAGAAGTAGATGAAACCACAATGGGATTATCAATTCCACGTTTCCTCCTTCAGCCCTTGGTAGAAAATGCTCTTTATCATGGTGTAAGTGACGACGGCTATATACATGTAAATGTTAAATTGTACGATTATTTAGAGATTACCATCCAAGATAATGGTTCTGGTATGTCAAGAGAAGAAATAAACAGCTTACTTCTTGATGAGTCAAAAAATAGTCAAAAGGTTGGAATGGGCATCGGCTTGAGCTATGTAAAACGTATTCTTGAAGCGAATTATGGTGAAGAAGCTAATTTAGAAATTAAAAGTGAAATTGGAAAAGGGACAATAGTTTCTTTACGAATCCCCGTCTCTGGAGGTGAAAGATCAGAATGATTCGAGTATTAATAGTAGACGATGAAAAAATTGTTCGTAAGGGCTTAATTTCCTTTATGCCCTGGGAAGATTTTGGGATGAAGGTTGTAGGAGAAGCCAATAATGGTGAGAATGCACTCCAGATTATTGAGAAAAACAAGGTCGATTTGTTATTAACGGATTTATCCATGCCAGTCATGTCTGGAATTGAATTAATGAGAGAAGTTAGAAAAAAATATCCTCACATTCAAATAGTGGTTCTAACTCTACATCAAGATTTTGAATATGTTCAGGAGGCACTTCGACTTGGAGCGATTGACTATATTGCCAAAACGCAATTAGATAAAGAACAGTTTGAAGATGTTTTAGGTAGAATTGCTTCCTTAATGGAACAGAAAGATTTATTAAAAGGAAATCCATTTCCTCAAGATGAATTAGTCGACGTTGAAGAAATCTTGGTATTATTCGCTTTAAACCCACAAAGTGATGAGGTGAAATTGGATACCTACTTATCAGTTGGAGCCTTAGAAGCGGATCTAGGTATCTGGTACTGGCCATCTATAGAAGAACAAGATAGAAAGTCACTTCAGGATTGGGTAACCAACGCTTTTTCATCAAATTCGGAATTTGTACTTATTCGTTTCCAGGGACTTAAACATATGGATCGAAAATCGATTTTGCAACTTCTAAGGGGCTATCAAAAGGGTGATTTATTTTATGATTATGATCCATTACAGCCTTACAAAATTGTACACAGTGAAGATATTCTTAATAAAGGAAAAAAAGAAACTGGATATGATATGAGTGAAATCAAAGAAAAGTGGATATCTGGGGAATGGATTCATAACGATCAATTGTTTGAACATATGAAAAATGAACTTAAATCATTTAGGCTGCCGCCGATCCGTTTAACACGGATGTTCTTTTCTATTACAGATGAATGGAACCGCCTATACCACCAAATCCTGTCTGAGCCCATTTTTATCGAAGATTTTTTAACCAACTGGGTTCAATTTGAGACTTGGTTAAGGCAAACAAGAAAAAAAATAAAAATGATAAAAATGAAGTCTCCCTATTCTTTAGAAATTCAAAATAGTATCCTACAAGCAATGAGCTTAGCACAGCAAATGTTAAATAAACATATTACAGCAGGAAATATGGCCAAGAGAGTCAATATGAGTAGTAGCTATTTCAGCCAGTGTTTTAAAGAGATTGTTGGTAAAACATATACAGATTATTTGAGAGACATTCGGATGGAACAAGCAAAAGATTACTTAAGAAACACAACAAAAACAATTCATTGGATTGCAGAACAGGTTGGGTATACTGATGAAAAATATTTTAGCCGACTATTTCGAGAGCATGTAGGTGTTTTACCAAGTGAGTATAGACAAAAGGGTAACATATAAAGTTGGTTAGAAAACGTACGAAAAAGGGGTAGACATTTTTCATACGTTTTTTTTTATTTTAATAAATAGTTAACCTATCTTGTAACCGCTTTCTATCTCGGTGAATCCTTCTACAGTGATATATTGAAATTAGAAATTAGATTCTTCATAAGAGGGGGAAAATTATGAAAAAGGTAGTAAAGGCTGGATTGGCAGGTTTATTGATTACCGCTAGTTTAAGTGCATGTACCGGTAAAACGGAAAGTAGTAACAACGCAGATAATGTACTGAAAGTTGATTCCAATGGGAAGTATACGGAACCAGTTGAAGTGTCTATTGGTAAAGGAATTGATGCTAACTATAAGTTCGAAGGAAATGATACAGCCGAAAACAATGCCTACACCCGTTGGTTAAAAGATCGTTATAACATTGATATTAAGCATGAGTGGGAAGCATCGGCAGGAGATTATGAACAAAAAGTAAGTTTGACCATTGCAAGCAACGATCTTCCAGATGCTATGTTAGTCAATGAGTCGCAGTTAAAGCAAATGATAAAAGCGGATCAATTGGCTGATTTATCGGAAGTTTATGAAGAATATGGTTCAGAAAGACTTAAGGATATTTATAAATCAAATCCTGGTTTATTAGATAATGTAACTGTTGATGGAAAATTGTATGCATTTCCAGAGACCACGCTTCCATCCGCACCGTTGACCTGGATTCGTAAGGACTGGCTTGATAAATTGGGACTTCAACCACCTAAAAATTTACAGGACGTAGAAAACATCGCACAAGCGTTTATTGATAACAATATGGGTGGACAGGACACAATTGGTATTGTAGGAACGGCACAAGGTGGTGCACTATATCCTACTTTTCTAACATCAGGGGATCACTCCTTTAATTTAGCACCGGTGTTCTTTGCTAACAATGCTTACCCAGGAATTTGGGTCAAAGATGAAGATGGGAAGGCCGTTTATGGTTCAACACTTCCAGAAACAAAGGCTACATTAGCCTTGTTGAATGAATGGTATAAGGAAGGAATTTTGGACAAGGAACTTGGTTTAAGGAAAAGTTCACAAGAGGTAATTGCAAGTGGTAAAACTGGTATTTACTTTGGAGCTTGGTGGACTCCTTATAATATAGAAGATTCAATAAAGAATGATCCGAATGCAAATTGGCGTCCATATGCTGCACCAGTAGATGCAGCAGGTGTACTTAATTCTAATGAAACGACAGGAAGTCAGTATATCGTAGTTAGTAAAGAATATGAACATCCAGAAGCAATTGTAGAACTTTTAAATATCCATGTAAATGAGAAAGACGCTAGTTATAAAGAAGCAGTAGGTAAGGAAATGACTTCACAGGAAATTCCGTTGTTTACTATTATGGGGCATGGAGATCAATTGAAATATGCTGTAGATACAACTCGGAAGTTTCTTGAAGGTGAAATTAGCCTGGAAGAAGTTGATAAAGTAAATTATGGCTTTACGTATGAACTCGTATCACATGCTAAGAACACGAAAAAAGAGCCTTACGACAATTACGATATACAATATTGGAATAAAGATGACGAATTCTTTACTCATGTTTACTCTCATCTGAATGGTGGTTCTACATTTGTTGATGCTGACATTAATTATGTTCGTAGCCTAGCAACTGCCAAAACACAAACGATGCAAACCCGTTGGACAAATCTTAAAAAACTAGAAGATGAAACTTTCTTAAAAATCATTTTTGGCAATGCACCGTTAAGTGATTTTGATAAATTTGTTGAACAATGGAATGAACAGGGTGGAGATCAAATTACTAAAGAAGTAAACGAGCAATAAAAAAATGATCTCAAGACGGGTGAAGCACTCGTCTTGAGATTCTTTCAAGGAGGAAAATGAAATGAAAAACAGAGTGGTACACAATCAGGCCCCGCTCACCAGATCTGTTTTAGAACGTAAACCTGCTATAACTCTATCAAAAGTTTTTCGTTCGAATTATACCCATTACTATTTAATGCTTCTTCCTGGCCTGCTTTGGATGTTCTTTTTTAATTTGTTTCCCATGTACGGAACATTAATGGCATTTAAGGATTTTAATCCAGGAGTAGGGATTCTTAAGTCTGCATGGATAGGTCTAGAAAACTTTAAATATATGTTTGAGCTCCCAGACAGTATTCAAGTTTTCAAGAATACAATAGTCATCGCACTTGCAAAAATGATTTTACAATTAATTGTCCCTTTAATATTTGCTCTTATGTTAAATGAAGTGAAAAATAGGTTTTTTTCTCGATCGGTTCAAACGATTGTTTATTTACCGCATTTTCTTTCTTGGGTTATTGTGGCAGGTATTCTACTAGACCTTTTCTCGCTTTCAGGCCCAGTCAATCAGTTGCTTACTGTCTTGGGAATGGAACCGATTTTATTTTTCTCCAATCCAGATATCTTTCCGGCAATTGTAATTGGTAGTGACGTTTGGAAGGAGTTTGGTTTCGGTGCAATTATCTATTTTGCAGCACTAACGTCTATTAGCCCTGAATTATACGAAGCAGCGGCAATAGACGGTGCTTCCCAGTTTAGACGTTTAATTAGCATTACGCTGCCTAGCATAATTCCAGTAGCCATATTACTAGGTACATTAAGCTTAGGTAATATCTTGAATGCGGGGTTTGATCAAATATTCAATCTATACAATCCGCTTGTCTATTCTACCGGGGATATCATTGATACTTGGGTTTATCGTGCGGGTCTAATAGATATGCAATATGGATTAGCTACAGCAGTAGGACTTCTTAAATCTATTGTCAGTTTAATATTAATTGCTATTTCTTATGGGTTAGCTTACCGGTTTGCAAATTATAGAATTTTCTAAAGTAAGGAGGGATGGAATATGGTAGAAGAACGATCTGTCATATCCAAGTTTTTCAATGGATTTAATGTGTTTTTACTTATTTTAATTACCCTTCTATGTATCTATCCAGTTTGGTATATGTTAGTTGTTTCTTTTAGTGATAAATCTGCAGTGGCTGCGGGGCAAGTGTTCCTTTGGCCCAAAGATTTTACAATAGCAGCTTATAGACTGATCCTGGATGATATTCAATTTTTCAAATCCTTTGGTATCTCAGTTACCCGTGTCATTTTAGGAACGATAACTACTTTTGTAGTTGTGGTTTTAATGGCTTACCCACTTTCAAAAACGTCAAGGGAATTTAAACCAAGAAATATTATTATGTGGATTTTGATATTTGCCATGCTTTTTAACGGCGGTTTAGTTCCATGGTATATGACTATGAAGGCACTGGGACTGACCAATAATATATGGGGTCTTGTTCTTGGAGGAGGATTACCTGTTTTCAATGTGATTTTGGTTATGAACTTTTTTAGAAATTTACCAAAGGAATTGGAAGAATCAGCAATTATGGACGGAGCAGGACCATGGAGAATACTGTTAAATATCTTTTTACCGTTGTCTAAACCTGTATTGGCTACTATTTTAGTCTTTACAATCGTGTATCATTGGAATGAATTTTTTCAGGCCATGGTGTTAATGACAAAAAATGACCAATATCCATTACAAACTTACATTCGTTCCCTTACGGTCGTAACGGATCTTTCAAGTATGGATGCGGAATCAGCGAAACTTCTTACATCGACATCCAATCAAACGTTAAATGCAGCGAAAATATTTATATCAATGCTTCCACTTTTAGTGATTTACCCATTCTTTCAAAAATATTTTGTCAAGGGTATTACGCTCGGTTCTGTTAAGGGGTGATAGAAAGTATATATGCCCTCTGCCGACAAGTGATCTTGAAATGCTACGAAATGGATCCAAAAACTATAAGGAGGAATTTGTATGCAAGATACTAGTTTTGCTATACACCCCGGAAAGAAGGTTAATATAAGAGGAACTTCCTATCAAAGTATAGGTTCTCTTGTTAATTATAACTTCCAAGAAAAGGTATTAAATATTAAATGTGAAAATGGATATGTTTCGATATGTTTTTATCGAGATGATATTGTTCGAGTTATTATGAATCCTAAAAAGACACCTTCTTTAAAAACGAGTTTTGCAGTAATTAAAAAGCAAGAAGATGTTGAGGTGAGTGTTAGCGAGCGAAATGGTGAGATACATGTTTCAAGTAATAAGCTCTCACTCGTAATTAACAAAACACCAATAAGGATTTCTATTTTTGATAATCAAGGACGTTTGCTTGTGCGTGAAAACGAAACAGGTATGGGTTTTAATGAGAAACAAGAGGTTATCTGTTTCAAAGAGATGCATAAAGAAGACCACTTTTATGGGTTTGGTGAAAAAACAAGCTTTTTAGATAAACGTGGTGAGAAAATGACCATGTGGAATTCCGACGTGTTTGCTCCACATAATCCCGAGATTGATGCGCTTTATCAATCCATACCTTATTTTATGACGATTCGTAATGGAGATGCCCATGGGATCTTCTTTGATAATACCTTTAAAACAGTATTCGATATGAAAACATCTAATGATACCTATTCGTTTTCTGCTGAAGGTGGTCAACTAGACTATTATGTCTTTGCAGGTCCAACTCCAAAGGCAGTATTAGAACAGTATTCAGAAATAACAGGGAGAATGCCACTTCCTCCAAAATGGGCATTAGGATACCATCAATCTCGCTATAGTTATGAATCTGAGGAAGAAGTAAGAGAACTAGCACGTAATTTTCTAGAGAAAGAGATTCCACTTGATGCCATTTATTTAGATATTCATTATATGGATGGGTATCGTGTGTTTACATTTGATGAAGAGAGGTTTCCCGATCCTGCAGCCCTAGTCCAAGACCTAAAGGATGCTGGAATTCATGTTGTCCCAATCGTTGACCCTGGTGTGAAAGAAGACCCTGAATATTTGGTTTACCAAGAAGGGGTTAGAGGAGATAGATTTTGCAAATACATTGAAGGAAATATATACTTTGGCGATGTTTGGCCAGGCAAAAGTGCATTTCCTGATTTTACGAACAGTGATGTACGTAAATGGTGGGGTGAAAAGCATGAATTTTATACCCGCGTAGGTATAGAGGGTGTTTGGAATGATATGAATGAACCAGCTGTCTTCAATGAGACAAAAACCATGGACTTAAAAGTTATTCATGATAATGATGGAGATCCAAAAACACATCGGGAAATGCATAACTTGTACGGACTTTTAATGGGTGAAGCAACCTACGAAGGGATGAAAGAACAGTTAAACGGGAACCGTCCATTTTTACTGACTCGTGCGGGATTTGCTGGTGTTCAACGATATGGCACTGTCTGGACGGGGGATAATAGAAGCTTTTGGGAGCACTTACAAATGTCCATTCCAATGTGTATGAATCTTGGTATTTCTGGAATTCCATTCTGTGGGCCAGATGTTGGAGGGTTTGCACATGACACAACAGGGCAATTACTCTTAAGGTGGACCCAAGTGGGTACATTTACTCCTTATTTTAGAAATCATAGTGTCCTAGATTCCATTCGCCAGGAGCCGTGGTCATTTGGAGAAGACTATGAAAAGGTTATTAAAAAATACATCCAAGAGCGCTATGTATGGCTTCCATATTTATATACTTTATTTAGAGAAGCAAGTGTTACTGGAGTACCTGTAATGAGTCCATTAGTACTTGAATATCCCGATGATAAACATACTTTTAACCTATCTGACCAATTTATGATTGGCTCGAATGTGATTGTAGCACCGATATTAAAACCAGATACCTATCATCGGGTTGTTTATTTACCTAAAGGAAACTGGGTGAATTATTGGACAGAAGAAATTCTTGAAGGTGGTAAGCACCATCTTATCCAAGCTGACCTTGAAACATTGCCTATCTTTGTTAAAAAGGGAGCAATCCTTACTCATGGAACTGTAAAACGTTCAACTAAAATGAAAGAAAGTGAAATGACCATTCATTTATATCCAACAAAAGATGAGGTTTCTACGTTTACTTATTATGAAGACGATGGAAAAACATTTGCCTATAACTATGGTCAATATTTCGAATGTAAGATTGAAACAAAAATGGATGATAAAAATTTTGATATCGTTATTAATGTTGAACATGATCAGTTTAAACCAGATTGGGAAAAAGCAAGGTTTGTCATTCATGGATTAAACTCCGGTATGACAATAAAAGTGAACGGAAAAATACCAAGTGAGGTTATTAAAGAACCGGAATCAACTCTTATTAAAGTTCCATTTGCACTTGAACATTCCAACAGATAATGAGTATTTAACAACTAGAGGTCCGTCCCAGTGTGTCTATATTAATCTAGAAATCTTATAAAAAGAGGGAGAGGTTCAGTTGAAGAGGTCCATAAATATTGCTTGTACTCTAATGATGATTATAGCTATGGTTATGTTTACGGGTGGTTTTTCTGTTTCCAATCATGTTGTAGCTGAGAGTTTGTCCAAGAAGCAAGTAGATTCTAGTACGATCCCTGATCATACAATTAGAATTCATTACAAAAGAGCGGACCAGAATTATGATGATTGGGGCCTTTGGTTATGGAATGATGTAGCTATTCCTTCAGCTGAAGCAGGTGTTTGGCCTACAGGTGCCACTCCATTTTCTAATGCACAGGTAGATGAAAATGGAGCTTATGTTGATGTAGAGTTAATTGAAGCTCCAACCAGTATAAGTTTCATTGTTGTAAATAGGTCTACTGGTGAAAAAGATGGTGATGCAAAGGTATTTGCCCAATTTGGTGAATATAAAGAAGTATTTATTACAGAAGGAGATGACTTTGTGTACACTTCCCCTGATGGTTCATCGAATGTAGAAAAGAGTAAAACTTTTCATCCTAATTGGTCAAAGGATTCTACCATTTATGAAGTGAACGTCAGACAGTATACACCTGAAGGAACATTTAAGGCGTTTGAATCTCATCTACCGAGATTAAAGGAATTAGGCGTAGAAATATTGTGGTTTATGCCCATTCATCCGATTTCGAGTGAGGGTAGGATTGGAACATTAGGTTCCTACTATGCAATACAAGATTATAAAGCAATTAATCCAGAGTTTGGTACATTAGACGATTTTAAAAGATTAGTAGAAAAAGCACATAGCATGGGATTCAAAGTGATGCTAGACTGGGTGGGGAATCACACTGGAAAAGATCATATTTGGATTGAAAATAAAGAGTGGTACACTCTAGACAATGAGGGGAATATCACTCACCCCCCTGGGACAAACTGGTTGGATGTTGCCGACTTAAATTATAACAATACTGAAATGCGAACGGCCATGATTGACGCTATGAAATATTGGGTTTCAGAAACAGATATTGATGGGTATCGTGCTGATTATGCTGTAGGAGTGCCTCTAGATTTTTGGGAGACTGCACGAAAAGAATTAAATAAAATAAAACCAGTATACATGTTAGCGGAGGATAATACTGTCTATAACCTGCTAGATCATGCATTTAATTCTAATTATGGTTGGGAACTAAATCATATAATGAGAGATATAGCCATTGGGAATAGGGACGCAACACATGTAAAATCATATATTTCAAAAATGGAACGCCTATATCCAAGTGGTTCTTATCCAATGCATTGGACTACGAATCATGATGATAATTCGTGGGAAGGTACTACATCAGAGCTATTTGGTGAATCTGAAAAAACGATGGCTGCTTTAACATTTACCTTACCAGGTATGCCATTAATTTATTCAGGTCAAGAAGCCGGATTAAATAAGAGGTTGGCGTTTTTTGATAAAGATGAAATCTCTTGGCAAGATTTATCGGATCAAAAGTTCTATCAGGATTTAATACGCCTTAAAAAGGAAAATAAGGCATTGTGGAATGGAGATGCTGGTGGGGAAATTAACTTATTAGATACTTCTGACGAAAACATATTAGCTTTTGAACGACAAAAAGGTAATTCAAAGGTAATGGTTATAGTTAATCTTTCTGGAGACCCTATCTCCGGCAGTGTAACTGTGGACTCAAAGTCTGTCGGAAACTATCATTTGTTCCCTTCAAAGGAAACCGTTAGTATAGAAAACAAACAACCATTTGATTTGGAACCTTGGGGATATCATATCCTTGTAAAATAGATTCTAAACTTTAAAGACCATCCCTATTCTATAATATAGGGATGGTCTTTTCTGTAGGTTTGTTATATTAAATAAGGCTGGGGTTAAAGTGCATTTCTTATCACCTTTTTATAATTAAGCACGGACAGGAATCCGAAAATGGAGTATAAGCCTGTATATAGAATCATGACCAGTGCCATTGGCGTCCAAAGTTCCGCCCCGAAAAAGAACCAGCCTGATTGAACAGCAAAATAGCTATGGGAAAGACCGATGACTAAAGGAATTCCAAAATTGAATACCTGTTTCCAACCGATCCCTTTTGTTAAGTCTCCTTGAGTAAAACCGAGCTTACGTAAGATGGTGTAATTGGATTTCTCATCTTCGCTTTCGTCCATTTGCTTAAAGTAAAGAATACAGCCAGATGTGATAAGAAAGGTAAGTCCAAGGAATCCAACGATAAACATCATGAGCCCCATAAGCTGTTTCTGTTCTGTGCTCATTTGAAGCTGTGAATCATTCATGTAATGTTCATCTTCATTGAATCCTAGCTGATTATAAAGATCATTTGCTTGTTGGATCGACTCTTCCTTCTTCATCTCAATTCCGATAAAGACAGAAGATTCCCTCTGTACCTCTGGATCTAAGTCTTCTTGAAGGGTAGAAAACAAGGTATCATCGACGATCGCAACCGGCTGACCACCGTTTGTAAAATACCATGAAACAATAAACTCATCTCTTAACCCAATATAATCAAGAGGAATCGATTCGGATTTACTGTGTAATTCAATTTTTCCGGAGTCATTAAGAGACATGAATTTGGATAGCATGTCACTATATCCTGTAAACAACGTTTCTTTTGGTGACACATCCATTCCAGGAACAGATTTTTCACTAACAACAGGCAACTCCATCTTACTGAGATCCGTATCCAATAAATCTCCTTCTATATTTATAATCGATTTCAGATTCGCAGTGACCATCACAACTTCAATGACGGTCTCCTCAAAGGGTAGATTCTCACTCTTTAAAGCATTCTTAAAGGTTTGTGCATCCTCTGTACTAGCGAAGGAAAAATCTTTAATTACATTATCTTCAGCTGTTTTTTCTGCTGAGTAATAAGAGATATAACTTAGCGATAACAAGCCGATGGCCAGTGCGGATACCGTTGTGACAATGGTTAGCAGTAACGAATTCGACTTCATTCGAAACATGATAGAAGATAATGAGAGAACTTCCCTTATATTTAAGTACCCATCCTTCTTTTTTCGGATCATATTAAAGATAAAGCTTACTGATCCTTTGTAAAAGAAATAGGTTCCAATAATTACTGATGCTAAAATGACAATCATGGCAATGAATAGCTCGGTCATATCTGTAAAGTCACCACTAAACAGCTTGGTGGAAACAAAATACCCAAATACTATGAGAATAATACCGGCAATCCCCATGAACATCTCCCAAACAGACAGCTTTTGTACCTTTTGCTCTGCAGAAGAGGTAACTCGAAATAAGGATAAAATCGTCTGTTTTCTTATAAAAAGAGCATTCATCCCAAGAATTAATAAGAAAATCAATGTAAACACAATGAGTGTTTGAACAAATGCTTGGCTTGAAAAATGCAAGGTCGTGACGGCATTTACTCCCGTGATTTTTAGCAATATCATCATGATTAATTTAGAAATTGAAAACCCAAGGAAAATACCAATGCCTAGTGACAAAAAATAGAGAAGAGCATTTTCCACTCCAAGAATGCGGAAAATCTTTCGTTTCGTCATGCCAATCAAATGAAACAGTCCGATCTCTTTACTGCGTCTTTTGATAAATATCATATTGGCATACACGAGAAAGACGGTAACAATCCCAACAAGAAGGACGGAAGCGGCTCGTATCGAAGCTCCTCCTTTAATACTCCCTTTTGCTGCGTCCATAGCAGGGTCATATTGCAGGGTAACAAACGCAAAATAGAGAGAGACACTAAAAACCAAGGCAAATACATACAGATAATAGTTTTTGATATTCTTTTTAAAGGAACGAAGGATGAGTTGATTAATGGTCATCTTGCACCCCTCCTAACACTCCTTGGGTTTTCATAATATCTTGGAAAAAGGCTTGCCTTGTTTCTGAACCTCGGTTTAGTTGGGTATAAATTTGTCCGTCTCTAAGGAAGATGACTCTTGAACAGTAGCTCGCTGCTACAGGGTCATGAGTGACCATCACAATGGTGGATTTTCGCTTTTGGTTCAAGTGGCTAAGCTTATTTAATAAATCGGACGCTGCCTTTGAATCAAGTGCCCCGGTTGGCTCGTCAGCAAAGATCAGGCTTGGCTCATGAATGAACGCGCGGGCAGCGGATGTTCGTTGTTTCTGCCCCCCGGAAATTTCATTTGGATACTTATTATGAAGCTCTGCAATCCCTAGCTCATTGGCTACTTCCGTAAACTTTTGTTCGGCTTCCTTCTTTGGTGTTTTTGTAATGGATAAAGGAAGCAAAATGTTTTCTTTGACTGTCAGTGTATCTAATAAATTGTAATCTTGAAAAATAAATCCTAAGTTCTTTTGACGAAAAAGGGCGAGTTCTTTATCACGCATCTGTGTAATCTCTTTTCCTTCCACATAAATAGAACCTTGGCTAACATGGTCAATCGAGGAAAGCACATTTAACAGAGTGGTTTTTCCTGATCCAGAGGCTCCCATGATACTGACGAATTCTCCTTGTTCAATGAACATATTGATGCCTTTTAGTACCTCTTGTTTATTAAATTTATTTCCGTAGCTTTTGTGTATTTGTTTTGCTTCTAGTATATTCAATCTGATTCTCTCCTTCCTTCAATGACTTGATTATAAATGGTTAGGGAGCTCCCATCCTTCGATTCAGCTAACATTTGAAACAGGCATGTGACATCTTTGTCACATGCCTGTTATTTTGACGAACTCATTTCGATTAGGGAGGATGAGAGAAAAGGTTGACCCGACTCCAAGTGTGGACTGAACACATAGTTGAATGAACAGGGACTCGGCTGCTTTTTTCGCTAAATATAATCCCATTCCAGTGGCAGAGTGATCTTGATGGGTGGAAGTAGAGGTAAATCCTTTTTCAAAAATACGTGGCATGTCCCGTGGATCAATCCCACGCCCATAATCTTGTATTTCTATGACGATATGATCCTCTTTCTTTAAGCTTCTTATGTGAATATCGGACTGGCTGCTGTATTTAACGGCATTGGTTAACAGTTGACGTAGGATAAAAGCGAGCCATTTCACATCAGTAAGAATCTCCCGTTCTTGAAGACTAACATCTATGCCAATGCCTTTTTGCATACACCAAGATTGTAAGGTTTTGATTTCTGGAATAAGCAGAGTGTGAAGATCTACTTTTTCTATAAATAGGTCATTCTCAATAAAATAAAGACGTTTCTGGTGGAGTTGTTGGTCGAGTAATAAGTGAACTCGTAGCCACTCATGAGTGAGACTTGCCTTTGTTTTTTCATCAGGAATACGGTCAATAATGAGATGCATGGCTGTTAAAGGAGTCTTTACCTCATGAATCCAGGCCAACAACTGGTCCTTCTCATCCTCTAATGATAGTTGATGGTGATTGGACTGTTTTTTTAACAATTCTGTTTGTTTATAGACACTTTTTTCAATGATCTCCTCAAAGGGACTTTCTGCTTGTGGGATCTGAGACAGATCTAGATTGTTCTCCCACTCATCAAACCCTTTAAAAAAACGAGTCTCCTTTTGATATCTGCTGAAAAGGAAGATTGAGAATAGGAGAAAGGATAAAAATACAATGTATAGAATGGGTTTGAGCGGGATTGCAGAATCGAGAAAAGCCACAAATACAATTAAGAGATGGATGAAGAAATAAAAGAGAATCCAACTACGGCGTTCCTTTACGAATTCTTTGATCATGAAAGAGATCCCTCTTCTATGGCTATATAGCCCTGTCCTATTTTGGTTTCTATATAGTGGCCTAGCTGTAACTCATCCAGTTTTTTTCGTAATCGATTGACATTGACCGTTAGTGTATTATCACTGACAAACCGTTCATCATCCCAAAGACTTTTAATGATGGTCTCGCGGCTCACAATGCTGTTCTTTTTTTCGATTAATATTTTTAAAATGTACATTTCATTTTTCGTCAGCTCTATCGATCCGTTGTTGTTCGTTACTGTATTTTTCTCGTAATCCACCGTAGCACCGCACCATGATTTCAACTCGACTGTGTGATTGCTATAATTGTAGACTCTGCGTAGAATCGCTTGGATTTTTGCAATTAACACGTCAAAATGGAAGGGCTTTTGAACAAAATCGTCTGCACCTAACTGCATGCTCATCACCATATCTGTCGGATGATCACGTGAAGAGAGGAAGATAATCGGCACATTGGAATGGGCTCTGATCAGGCGGCACCAGTGAAAACCATCGTATTTTGGAAGTTGAATATCAATGATGACTAAATCAGGCTTTACCTTCGTAAACTCCTCAAGAACGAGCGCAAAATCTTCGATACCGTGAACTTCATAAGACCATTGTGTCAGTCGGTCTTTTATTTCATGAAAAAGACTAAAATCATCTTCAATGAGTAGAATTTTAAACATACCTGTCACCAACTTTCTTCATCATTGTAACGAAACCTCAATCAAAAGAAAATTGTTTGTATGTAAAAAAATAACAAATAATAGAGTCGTTATAGCTAGTGTCCACCCCACGTGGACAAAACTGATGAATCTGTCCACGGAGGGTGACAGACACCACCCGTGGACAAAAAAGGCAAAAGTGTCCACGAAGGGTGTCAGACACCACAAAGTGTAGTAGTATATAACGGTATATTATTTGTTCAGGTGCGTGATACATAAATGGGCTTTTCTCTTGATATGAAAACAATTTTTGTTATTTTGGTTACGGGTCATGTTTTTACTGTGTTTTTAATTAGTGCTTATTGGCGGGACCATCGAACAGATAAGACGGTTACTACTTTTTTCTTGGCCAAATGTGTTCAGGCCCTTGCTTGGACATTATTAACCTTACGGGGTGGCATTTCGGATGTGTTCACCATCTCAGTTGCCAACACTTTATTGTTTTTAGGGACTTCGTTTGAAATGATGGCGATTCTAAGACTGTTGAACGTGTATACAAAACGGATAAAAATAGCGTATTTGATTATGACCTTCATAAACATATTTGCTTTTCATTTAGCTATTCTATTTTTTAACTTAGAGAGCAACCGAATTGCCGTTGCTTCATTTGGCACCGCTATGCTTATGATTCTACCTGTCTATCATTTAGTATATAAGCGAGAATCCTCACAATTAAGAAGGATATTAGGTTTGTTTTACTTGTTTTTAACTTTGGCCTTGTGTGGTAGAGGGATCGTTACCCTAATGTCCGCTTATACATGGAGCTTTTTTACGCCAGGATTTTTTCAAACTCTTTCTTTCATAGGTCTTTATCTTGTGATGCTTATTGGAAACACTGGATTTATCCTCATATTAAAAGAACAAGCAGATCAAGAGCTTATTCGATTAGCCAGTTATGATGACTTAACAGGAGCGTTGAATCGAAGAGTATTTTTCTCAGAAGCAAACAAGTGTTTAATGGCATGTTCTAAGAATAAGAAACCCATATCTCTTATTTTGTTTGATATTGATTATTTTAAAAAGATTAATGATAAATATGGACATGATGTTGGTGATCATGTGCTGCGTGAATTGAGCAAGAAGATTCGGGAGTATATCAGCAAAGGGCATTATTTTAGCCGTTTTGGTGGCGACGAATTTGCGATTCTTCTACCAGAAACAGATGAGGAACAATCCATGAAGTTAGCATCAGAAATTTGTAAAGGGATAGAGAAGGAGATTTTGACGGAATGGGAGCTTTCATACACGATTAGTATGGGTATACTAACCATTATCCCTAACATAGAGACAGAACTAGAAACGATGTATGTTGCCTGTGACAAAGCTCTCTATGAAGCAAAAAGAAATGGAAGAAATGGCGTTAGTCGAGGCTTTTTATCTACAGAAGGGTTTGAAGATGATAGGCTAAGTCAAATCAATTAATCAAAATATAGAAAAAGGGGATGTTTGTCCACCCCACGCGGACAAAAAGGGTAAAAGTGTCCACGAAGGGTGACAGACACCACCCGTGGACAAAAAAGGTAAAAGTGTCCACGAAGGGTGACAGACACCCATTTTTATTTTAGGGTTTCTTTTGCGGCGCGTTCCCCTGATTCAATGGCACCCTCCATGTAAAGGCGCCATTCATTAGCTGTTTCAGTCCCCGCCCAATGAATAGGTCCAACCGGATCTGTTAAAGCAGCCCCATATTCAGAGATCACTCCGGTCGCAAAATGGGCTGCATATCCTCCTCTTGCCCAAGAATCCTCTGCCCAATCCTTCTCATAAACACTGATAGGCTCAAGTGCCTTGCTTCCGAATAAATGGACAATACAAGCTATAATCTCTTTCCTACGTGCTTCTTTTGTCAATCGACCCAAACTTCTTGCATATTTTCCCCCGATCAATGCGGTTAGAACTCCATGAGGCTGGCCTGGTGTGGTGCTATCCATCGTAGCTCGAATCGGTCCGCAATCGTAGTAAGAGCTGCCAGATAATCCATCTTCTCTCCAAAAGGGGGTGTTATATATGATGACTGATTTTATGATCGATCCTTGACCAACCCGCTGACAAAGCTGTTCGCGAAGTGCAGGCAGTGGGGGATTGTATTGTATTTTTGCGCTAAAAGCAGGAGGGATGGCAACGATGACTTTTTTGCTAGTCCAACACTCGGAATCAGTGTGGACGGTTGCACCACTGTCTCTCCACTCAATTTTTCTTACAGGCTTGTTTAAGTAAATATGATCCTGCATAATTTTAGCCATTCGTAGTGGTAAGGTTTGAGCCCCATTCGTTATCCACATATCTTCAGCAGTCAAAATCTGATCCATTCCGCCGGCAGATTGGATGAACCAAAGGATGTCTAAGAAGGAAAATTCGCTAAGCTCAAGGGAGGAAAGCTCTTCACAGAAAATACGGAAGAATGCTTTTCCGTATTTTGAGAACATTTGTCTTTCAATCCAGCTGTCCATAGTTAGCGCATCATACTCTCTCATTAAAGATGAATGTAATAATCCTTCTTTCTGAATAAGCTTCGTTAATTGATGGATCTTCTTTCGAGTTAGAAATAAATCTAGCATTCCTTGTGGTGAAACAGGTGGGGAAGTTTTTGAACTAAGCATGCGCTTGTTATGTAAATCATATATGGTTTTTCCCTGTTTGTATGAAGGGATGGTCTTTATATTGAAAAATTTCAATAAGGACTGTATACGAGGCTGGAATGGAGAAATCCACTGGGCACCAAGGTCAATCGTAGAATCTTGATAGGTATTCGTTAAAATTCTTCCCCCTATACGGTTTTGAGCTTCTAGGATAGCAAAGCTTTTTCCATGCTTCCTTAACTCCCATCCAGCAGCAAGACCAGATAGGCCAGCTCCAACAATTACTACGTCTACATGATTTAGCACGATGAGTGCCTCCCGTAAAAGATTTAGCTGCTGAAAATAAAAGATTTAGGCATCGTGAAAGTATTTTCCCTCTGTTCCTAAAGAAACATGTACATTTTAATGAATATGTGGTCAAATGAAATGTACTTTACATATTGGCTTAATAAAAAGAATACGTTCGGTAAAATTAGTATTGTAAAGAATTTTTGAAAAGAGGCTGTATGATGGATTTTACAGATTTCACCTTAAGTGAAGAAATATTGAGTACTTTAGCGAGCTTACAATATCAACAACCAACTGAAGTTCAAAGGAAGGTCATTCCGCTTGTGATAGAGGAGCGCGATGTGGTCGTAAAGTCACGTACAGGAAGTGGAAAAACAGCATCCTTTGCCATTCCGATTTGTGAAATGATCGATTGGGCAGAAAATAAACCACAAGCTCTCGTGCTTACCCCTACTCGAGAGTTAGCTGTACAGATAAAAGAAGATTTTATAAATATCGGCCGGTTAAAACGAATCAATGCAGTAGAAGTATACGGAAAGCAATCCTTTATGTATCAAAAAACGAAACTTAAGCAAAAAACTCATGTGGTTGTAGGGACACCAGGTCGACTGCTTGATCATATTCAAAAAGGGACCCTTGTGTTAGATCGTGTCCGATACCTAGTGATTGACGAAGCGGATGAAATGCTAAACATGGGCTTTATCGAACAAGTGGAGGCAATTATTGAAGAAATGCCAAAAAATCGAGTAACCATGCTCTTTTCAGCCACTCTTCCTGATACCATAAAAAAGCTAGCTCAAAACTATTTACACTCTCCTGTGGAGGTTGAGATTGAATCTTCAAGTACTTCAGAAGGATTAATTGAGCATTCATTATTTTGGGTGGAGGAAGATGAAAAACTTCAATTATTGCAAAATGTAACGATTATTGAAAACCCGGATAGCTGTATCATTTTTTGCCGGACAAAAGACCGTGTCGATATGGTCGTCGATCATCTAACGAAGCTTGGATATGATTGCGATAAAATACATGGTGGAATGATACAGGAAGATCGTCTAGATGTGATGAGTGAATTTAAACGGGGAGAGTTCCGCTATCTAATCGCAACCGATGTGGCAGCACGAGGAATTGATATCGAAAATATTTCACTCGTGGTGAACTTTGATATCCCATATGAAAAAGAGAGCTATGTGCATCGTACTGGAAGAACCGGGCGGGCGGGCTTGAAAGGAAAGGCTACTACTTTTGTGACAGATAGAGAAAAACGATTGTTAGAAGAGATAGAACAATTAATTGGTTTTTCTATTCCACAGAAGGTGAAACCTGCTTCGGGACAGTTGGAGAGATCACGACCTGCCTTTGAAAAGAAGATTAGTTCGGAACCGGAGATTAAGCAACTAAAAAGTGAAGAACTCAATAAGGATATCACCAAACTCTATTTTAATGGCGGCAAGAAAAAGAAGCTGCGCGCTGTTGATTTTGTAGGAACCATTTCAAAAATTGATGGTGTAACTGCAGAGGATATCGGAATTATCACGATTCTTGACACGGTCTCTTATGTAGAAATCCTAAATGGAAAAGGGTCACTTGTGTTGTCTGAAATGAAACATACAACGGTAAAAGGGAAACAATTAAAGGTTCATGTGGCAAGAAGATAAGAAGCACTTCCTAGAGGTGCTTTTTTTAATTGGGAAAAATGAACAAAATTCATTGACAGATTATTACTCTTACTTTAATATTATCATTATCAATAATGATAATAAAAAAACAAGGGGGATTTACGATGATAAGCAATGCAACGATCTCGAGCATGATTGCAGTTATTATATTTTCTATTCTTCTATTTGTTACTGCCATTCTTTTTACAAAAAAACAAGTAGGAATTTCTCTCAAGCCGTTAATAATAGGTAGCATCGGGTTTGTTATTATTACTCAAGTATTAGAGAAACTTCTTCATGTTGTCGTCATAACCAGTTTTCCAAACTATGTGGAACATCCATGGTTATTTGGATTATATGGCGGTTTTGCTGCAGGGATTTTTGAGGAAGTAGGACGCTATATTCTTTTTATTTGGCTATTAAAAAAATATCAGGATTACAAGGGTGGTCTATCCTTTGGGGTTGGCTGGGGTGGCATTGAAGCAGTAGTAATTGCTCTTTCAACGGTAGTGCCATTTCTTATCTTTGCAACCATGATCAATACAGGTACATTTGATTCATCTATCGGAGCTAGTCTTCCAAGTGATCAGGCAGCAACCATTAAAGAAACATTATTAAATCAGGGAGTTTCTCACTACTTATGGGCAATACCAGAACGCTTCTTTGCCCTCTTTATGCAAATCGCTTTCAGCTTACTTGTATTAGTTGCTGTTATCAAAAAGAAATTCCAATACGTATTGCTCGCTATAGTCGCTCATGCGGCGATTGATTTTCCTTTAGCTTTCTATCAAACTGGATACATTAAAAGCTTATGGATCATTGAGTTGTACATTGCCTTAATCGGAGTTCTATCTTTCTTTATAATAAAAAGATTAAGAAAATTATTGATTGGGTAAAAATACCTGAGGCAAAAGTCTGTTTTAATAAAGTATAATTAAAGAAAAACTGTAAAAGGCAAACTTTTCCGAAAGGGAAGGACGCAAAGCCGTGAGCCTAATCGCTTGTCATGCGAATGGTCGTCAGGTTGCCAGGTCTCATTTTGTGAGCCTCGGCTGGCAGAATGGGGGAACATGAAGTGAAAAAGCTCGTTGTATCAATGATTATTGTTTTGCTTTTTTCAATTGGAGGCTTTGGATCAAAAATGAGTGCATCAACAGTAGATCGCTCCACATGGCTTTGGAATCCGTGGGAAATTGTGAGTAATGAAACAGGAACCTTAAGCTTTCTTGAACAAAAGCAAATCAACAAAGTCTATGTACAATTCGATCGTGATATCCCTATGAATGTATACCGTAGCTTTATTACGAAGGCATCGGTAAAAGGGATAAAAGTATATGCTCTAGATGGAGCGCCGGGTTGGGTGGCACCAAAAGGCTACAGAAACCAAGATGCTCTTATGAATTGGTTAAAAACCTATCAAGCAGGGTCAACCGCTTCTCAAAAATTTACGGGGATTCATTTAGATGTAGAGCCCTACTTATATAGCGGTTGGAATACGAATAGAGCAGCTACTGTAAAAAGTTATCAAGAACTGATAACAAAAGCGAATACTTCAGCTGCAGGATTAAAACTACCACTTGAAGCGGACCTGCCATTCTGGTTTGATGAAGTTTCTTATAATAATACGTATGGTAAAGGAAATCTAGCGGAGTGGGTCATTACAAAAACGAATAGTGTAACGATTATGGCCTACCGTGATACAGCTCCTGCCATCATTGAAATCGTAAAAAATGAAGTTGCCTTTGCTGGGAAACATAATAAGACATTAGTAATCGGTGTAGAAACAGGTGCAACAGACGAAGGAGATATGATTTCTTTTTTTGAAGAAGGAGAAGCCTACATGAACGAGCAACTTGCTACTGTTGCCTCTCATTATGGAACAACTCTTGGATACAATGGAGTTGCTATCCACCATGTGGGAAGCTGGAAAACAATGAAACCATAAAGAACGCAAAAGCACTCAAAAGAGTGCTTTTTTGTTCATATTCAGTCCTTTTTCTTGTCTAAAAAACATCATATACTTTGTTTAAAGATTGGAAACAGGGAGGGCGCTGTTTATGAACCTGAAACATTTACAATATTTTCGTGTGCTAGCCAAAACGCAGCATTATACAAAAGCAGCAGCTCAGCTATATATCACACAACCAAGTCTTAGTCAGGCAATAGGCGAGCTTGAAAAAGAATTAAGTATAAAGTTATTTGAAAAGGTTGGTAGAAATATCAAGCTGTCAAAGTACGGCCAATATTTTTTAACCTATGTGGAAAACGGATTAGAGGAGCTTGAAAAGGGTGAAAGGAATCTTCAAAAGCTCACCAATGCCAATACGGGTATCATTGACTTAGCATTCATTTTTTCCTTAGGCGCTGATTTTGTCCCATCAATTATTCAGTCCTTTATGGAAGCAAATGAGGGCGGACAAGTGACGTTTTCGTGTATACAAGGAACAACACAGAATATCATCCAAGGCTTAAAGGAAGAAAATTATGACCTAGCTTTTTGTACGTATGCGGAACATGAACCAGAGATTGATTTTATTCCATTAATGAAGAGAGATATTGTAGTAATCACCCATAAAGATCATCCATTAGCATCAAAAGATTCCGTGGAATTAAAGGATATTGCTGAGGAAAAATTCGTTTGTTTTAACAAGAAAAGTCTATTTCGTCCCGTAATCGATCAATTGTTCTCAGATGCGGGGATCACTCCATATATTTCTTGTGAAGTCGCAGAGGATACGGCATTAGTAGGCTTAGTGGCAGCAAAACAAGGAGTGGGTATCCTACCACGATCCTCTACCTTAGACCTGTTTGATATTAAAGTACTACCTTTTCAGGAGCCGCTCCCAGAACAAATTATCTACATGGCGAGTGTAAAGAATCGTTACCTATCACCTGTAGTGGAGAAGTTTAAAAGTTTTATTGAAAGAAATTCACTTAACTAAAGAGTCTTTTCTTGTCATTTTTCATAGGGGGCGCCTATAGATCTCACCAAAAAACCGATTGGTATTTATGGATTGTCTGTTTTAAAATAGTCGTATAAACAAGTTTGTGAAATAATGAGCAAAAGGAAGAAGGAATCTATGATGAAAAAAGTACTTATGTTAAACGGTGTGAATCTTAATATGTTTGGAAAACGTAATCCGAAGGTGTATGGAACTATAACCCTAGATGAAATTAATGAAAACATGAAAAAGTTAGCAGAAGAGTTAGATCTAGAACTTGAAACATTCCAAACGAACTGTGAAGGAGAAATGGTAGATCGCATTCATCAAGCCTATCGTGATAAGGTCGATGCAGTGATTATTAATGCTGGTGCATGGACTCACTATAGCTACGGAATTCGCGATGCTTTAGATATTTTAGAAGTACCGTTTATTGAGATTCATATGTCTAATATCCATGCAAGAGATGAATTTAGACATCGTTCTGTATTCGCAGATATTGCTAAAGGTCAGATTAGCGGTTTTGGATGTGACAGCTATTTATTAGGGCTAAGAGCAGCAAAAACTCTTATTGATGAAAAGCAATTGCAAGAAGCTTAAAACAAAAAGCTAGCAGGCCCATGACCTGCTAGCTTTGTTATTTCAGATACGAACGTAAATGTTGTAATTTGGCTTTTCCAAAGTGCCCCTCTAAGGTTGATAAAGCACTTTCCACTACAAATTGCCTCTTATTATTAGGTTGCAAAAGCTCCTCTAGAATGAAATCGAGCAGCTCTGAATACCTCTCGAATTCAGAAACGTTCATCAGTTCCTTTTTAAGAGACATAATTTCAAGTGTTACCTTTTCTTTATAGGATTGCTCTTTCTTATGACAGGAGGGTGACCATTCTTCTAATAACTCAGGAGCTAGAAGTTGTTCCTGAGTTTCTCCTACATCCTTTATAAATGTTAATAATCGATTCACGGAATACCGTACGACTCGTTCCGGATTACTATATAATTTATTTGCCTTTCGTTCATATTTTAGATTATGGTGCAAAATAGCAGTAAACATAATAGCCCCGTCAAGAAGATAGAGTTTTTTACTCTCTCCAAAAATATCATTTAGCCGTTCATATACCCATCTTAATAGTCTTAATTGAATATTACTAATAAACTTCTTTAACTCTACATCATTTAAAAATAATACCTCTTCATACAGAGGAATTAGGTTTGTGGCACGATGTGTCTTAACTTGAAGTGTCATTTGTTTAATAAATATCTCGATATCTGACGGATCTTTTCCGATTAATAGTTCGTTTCTTTCATGCTCAAACTTTTTTTGTATATCTCGGAAAATGGCCATGAGTAGTTCATTTTTTGAAGAAAAGTAATTATAAAATGTTCCTTTAGAAATACTACTATAATCTAAAATGTCTTGAATGGAGGTTGCTTGAAATCCTTTTTCTACAAAAAGCTGATGTGCGGTATTTATCACGTGCTGCTTCCGATCATTCATCGTATCACCTGAATTAGTATTTGGACTCACTGTATAAATGTATAGTAACTTATTTTTCTGAAGGTTACAAACCCATTATTTAGCTGTGTTTTTCCATTGCATTTTTTGTACTGAGGGTATAATATATGTAAAGTGTATAACAGCAGTATATTTTATTGGACTTATAGTATAGGAGGAACATACATGGCTGAAAAACAAGACAAACGGCCGCCATACGGAATTATTGGAGTTCTGTTAATTGGGGCGTTCATTACGTTTTTAAATAACACCTTATTAAATATTGCTTTGCCATCCATCATGAAGGATTTAGAGATAGAAGCTGCCACGGTTCAATGGTTAACTACTGGCTTTATGCTTGTTAACGGGATATTAATTCCGGCTACTGCCTTCTTGATACAGAAATATTCTGTTCGAAATTTATTTTTAGTCGCAATGAGTTTATTTACGATCGGTACTTTAGTTGCTGGTGTGGCTCATGAATTTCCGATTCTTTTAGCTGGACGTATGCTTCAAGCATCAGGATCTGCCATTATGATGCCATTGCTTATGAACGTCATGCTCGTTAGCTTCCCAATTGAAAAAAGAGGAACAGCGATGGGGGTTTTTGGTTTAATCATCATGTTTGCCCCAGCCATTGGACCAACTTTATCTGGATGGATTATCGAACACTATGACTGGAGAATGCTTTTCCACTTTATTACCCCTATTTCAGTATTAGTGTTATTAATCGGATTCTTCCTTTTAAAAGATAAGAAAGAAAAGAGCAATCTTCGTTTAGACTTTTTCTCATTAGTTTTATCAAGTATTGGATTTGGTGGGATACTTTACGGCTTCAGTTCGGCAGGAAGCAAGGGTTGGGACAGTCCTCATGTGTACCTGGCTATTGCAGTCGGTTTCATATCGCTAGTAGTATTTATTTTAAAACAAATAAAGCAAGACAATCCGTTGTTAAACTTTAAAGTGTTTAAATACCCAATGTTTGCCTTGTCATCTTCTATTTCCATGGTAACAAACATGGCATTGTTCTCAGGGATGATCCTTATTCCGATTTATGTTCAAACGATTCGTGGAATTTCTCCACTAGACGCGGGGCTAATGCTCCTACCAGGTGCCATCGCAATGGCTATTATGTCACCTATTACGGGGAGATTGTTTGATAAATTTGGTGGTCGAATATTGGCGCTAATTGGTTTAGGAATCACTGTTATCACCACGTATGAGTTTAGTCAGTTAACGGTAGACTTAAGTTATACTCACTTAGTAATACTTTACACGGTTCGAATGATCGGTATGTCATTTGTTATGATGCCTGTTTCAACAAACGGACTAAATCAGCTTCCGACGCGTTTCTATCCACATGGTACGGCAATGAACAATACGTTAAACCAAGTAGCTGGGGCAATCGGAACCGCATTACTAGTTACGGTTATGTCCAATCGTACAGAAACACACGCCAAAGAACTTGCTGACGAAGCCATGAAGACGGCTGCAGGTCAAGGAGCAGGAGCAGCTCAGCCAACTGCTGAAATGATCGCTCAAATGAAAGAGCAGATTATGATGAAGGCGATGCTCGAAGGAATTAATGATGCTTTCCTAGTGGCTACAGGAATTTCTATTGTTGCATTTATCCTCGCATTCTTTATCAAACGGGCAACACAAGCGGAGGATCTAATAGAAGAAAAAGAAGTGTCAAAGGTTGTACCTACAAAGCTAGCTGAAAATTAATAAATGTACGGAAGACCCTCGAAATTGAGGGTCTTCTTTAAAAAATGTAAAAATGAGAATCGCAAGTAAAGCTCTAGAATCGCAAATAAAAATCGGGAATCGCAAATATAGTCTCAGAATCGCAAATAAAAATTGAGAATCGCAAATAAAATCTCAGAATCGCAAATAAATTTTAAAAATCGCAAATAAAAACCAAAACTAGAGAAAAAATCAACTAATCTCCCAAAAAAATCATTTGAAAGATTGAGTTTACCTCTAAATTCCACCCGTTTTATTAAAATCTAGTTCAAAAGACGAGAAAATAAATAAAAATCTACCATTCCCTACAAATACAATATCTCCTTCCCTCACCGCTTAAAGTCAATAACAATATTTTACCCAAATCAACATTTTATACTTGCGTATCTACTAAACTACCGTTACTATTAAGTTTGTAATCTAGATATGGATATACAAAAGTGAAAAAATAACTATATATTGTGTTGTTGCCTTAAGATAAGATGCCGTACGGCTTAATAGGGAATCTGGTGAAAGACCAGAACTGCCCCCGCAACTGTAAATGCTGACAAAATGAACAAGCCACTGTGAAGATTGCTTACGAGATGTAGGTGCCTAAATGGGAAGGGTTCAAAGTAGAGTGAAGCATAAGTCAGGAGACCTATCTTACTTAAGATGTTTCAACTTCTTCGGGGATTTGGGAAGATGAGACGATGGCGACAGAAGACAAAAAAGTATTTTTGCCTGTTTGTCTTTTGCTGAAATCGTTTCATCCGCTCAAGGAACCACTGAGCGGATTTTTTATTAGAAAAGAAAGTATAAGTTTTTGAACTTTGAACAGTGTCTAGCTCCAGCGCCCAGCGACTAGTGTACTTCGCTCTCTTCCCTACGATAAGTCAACATCGGATCGCTTGCGCTCTCCGTGTTTCCTTTATCTCAGTCAAAGGGCTCCAGTCCTGTCGTGCGCAAAACGGGCGCTTGCGCTTTTCAAAATTTCAGGAGGGACGATCATGACAGTAGTAGATGTACTTGAAGATTATAAATCGGTGTTAAAGGCGATTGAAGAGTGTTCTTCAACTTATCAATTAGACGCCACTGAGATGACGAAAATGGTAAATGAATTAGAGGCAGCAAAAAAAGAAGTGAGCCAACAAGCTTTATTTTATTCTTTAAATAAAATCGCGATGGACCAGCCAGATTGGACATTTGTTGCCGCGCGCATATACTTAACCGAATTATACAAACAAGCTTCGCAAAATCGAAAATACGATTCATCACATACATATGGGAACTTTTACGATTTGCTAGAAACGTTAACAGAGAAAGGGATCTACTCTCCTAAACTGCTGCAAATGTATACAGAGGGAGAAATTAAAGAATTAGCAGTGGCAATCAGTCCAGAACGAGATAAGCTTTTCAACTATATTGGACTGTTTTTATTTGCTGATCGTTACCTTGCAAGAGATCATGATAGAAATGTATATGAGTTACCGCAAGAAAGATTCATGGTTATTGCGATGACCATCATGATGAATGAATCTAAAGGCAAAAGACTAGAGTTAGTAAAAGAAGCTTACTGGGCTCTTAGCCATTTATATATGACGGTAGCAACACCAACCTTATCAAATGCAGGGAAGAACTTTGGTCAGCTGTCCTCTTGTTTTATCGACACAGTGGATGATTCGCTAGACGGCATTTATCTAAATAACTGGGACATCGCTCGCTTAAGTAAAGAAGGCGGCGGCATCGGAATTTATTACGGAAAGGTTCGTGCGCTAGGTTCCGATATTAAAAGGTTCAAAGGGATGTCCTCTGGAGTCGTGCCATGGATCCGCTTGATTAATGACACTGCCGTTAGCGTGGACCAGTTAGGTCAAAGACAAGGGGCAGTTGCCATTTATTTAGATGTATTCCACAAAGACGTGATGAATGGCTTCCTTGAACTAAAGACCAATAATGGGGACGAGAGAAGAAAGGCTCATGATATTTTTACAGGAGTCACAATCCCCGATTTATTTATGGAAAAGCTTCTGGAGAAAGATGAAAGCGGAAGAAGCATTGGAGAATGGCATACATTTTGTCCGCATCAGGTGAAGCAGTTGATGGGCTGGAAGGATGAAAACGGAACACCTCTTGGTCTAGAGGATTTTTACGATGAAAAAGATCGAAAGTATTTTACAGAAAAATACGAAGAAGCTGTGAATCAGCCACTCTTACCAAGAAAAACCTACCGTGCGATGGATATTATGGCCCGAATTATGGTGGCACAGCTCGAAACAGGTACACCTTATATGTTCTATCGAGATGAGGTGAATCGTCAAAATCCTAACAAGCGTGCAGAAGGAAGAACGTCTATCTACTGCAGTAATTTATGTACAGAAATCGCCCAAAACATGTCGAGTACAACGATTGTAAAAGAATACAAGGACGAAGATGGCAATCTAGTAATCGTGAGAAAGCCCGGAGAATTTGTTGTATGTAATCTGTCATCTATCAATCTGGCAAAGGCTTATGGTGCCAATGAGCTCGAACGATTAATAAAGATTCAGGTTCGTATGCTAGACAATGTCATCGATCTTAATACGATTCCAGTCGGACAAGCCGAACTAACAAACCAAAAATACCGTGCTGTCGGTTTAGGAACATTTGGGTGGCATCATCTTTTGGCATTACAATCCATTCATTGGGAATCAGAGGAAGCGGTCCAATTTGCAGATGAACTATATGAAAATATTGCGTATTATACGATTCGAGCTTCTATGGAGCTTGCCGTAGAAAAAGGAGCCTTCAGTCAATTTGAGACGTCAGAATGGGCTTCAGGAAAATACTTCGAGCGAAGAAATTACACTTCTGAGCGTTGGAGTGAACTAAAGGAACAAGTAAAGACAAACGGTATTCGTAATGGCTGGCTGATGGCGATTGCTCCGAATTCTTCCACTGCGAAAATTGGCGGCTCTACAGATGGAATTGATCCGTTGTACGCAGTTGAATATGCGGAGGAAAAGAAGAACTTTAAGTTCAAGGTAACCGCACCTGACTTGAACCATCGCACATACACGTACTACCGAAGAGCAAGGCATGAGTTAGACCAAGTGTGGAGTATTCGCCAAAACGCTGCTCGTCAACGCCATATCGACCAATCGATCAGCTTTAACTTGTATGTGAGACATGATATTAAAGCGAAGGATTTGCTTAATTTACACGTAGAAGCTTGGAAGCAAGGGTTAAAAACAACGTATTACGTAAGAAGTACCTCGCAGTCGGAGATTGAAGAATGTGAAGCTTGCCATAGCTAAGCTTGAAAGGAGAAGTGACAATGTCAGTCAACGCACCATTAAATAAAATCAAACTGTTGAACCCTACGTTTCCCAATCGTTCAACAGGTATTATTAACGGACAATCTTCTGGTCTATTAAACTGGAATGATATCGCCTACCCACAAATGTATGATCTGTATCAAACATTGCTGTCTAATTTTTGGAAGGCGCAAGAAATCAATATGCAAGATGATATAAAGCAGTGGGATTCATTATCTTCACACGAAAAGGATATCTTTTTACGGGTCAATACGCAGCTTGCTTCCCTTGATAGCCTTCAAACACCAACCATGAGTCAAGTGCTAGATTATGTGACCGATTCTAGCTTCAAGGCCATCTTTGCTGTAATCGCTCAACAGGAGGCCGTTCATAATGAGTCGTATTCATATATATTAAGTTCATTGGTTCCGGTCAGTGAACAAAATGCCCGCTTCAATCAGGCAAAGGATGATCCGATCGTACAAAAGAGAAACCAGCTGATCTTGGATGCGTATGAAAAGTTCCGTTCACATCCATCCGCTCAAAATCTCTATGAATTAGGGATTAACTCCATTATTTTAGAAGGAATTTACTTCTATGCGGGCTTTGCCTTTTTCTATAATCTTGCTCGTCAGCAAAAAATGCTTAAAACTAGTACAATGATTAGTTATATCCAAAGAGATGAGATGCAGCATGCGTATTTTATTTCTCAGTTTGTACGTATTATGTTAACGGAAAATCCAGAGTTAAATAACGAGGAAAACATTCAATATGCATACGATCGCATCAAAGAAGCGGTAGATCTTGAGAAGGAGTGGGCTGGAGAAATATTAGCAGAGATCAACGGAATTGACCTGGAAGAGTTCGGGCAATATGTGGAGTATTTGGCGAATAAAAGACTTCGCCAATTAGGTCTGGATCACCTTTATGGTGATCGTGATAACTCCATGCCATGGATCCAAGTGTTTAGTGACGAAATGATCAATGAAACCAAGTCAGACTTTTTTGAGCAGAAATCCCGTACCTATACAAAGGTGACGCAATCAAATGGCTTTGACGAATTATAATACAAAGGTGGCTATCATTTACTCATCGATTACAGGGAATACGGAAGAACTAATGAACTTGCTTTTTAGCTATTTTAAGTCGTATTCAGTAAATGTGACGAAGGTTAAAATAGAGAATTTTAACTTGCAAACAATCAGTGAGTATGATGCCATCATTATTGGAACATACACATGGGGAAATGGAGAAATTCCGGCTGAAATGAGATCCTTGTACCACGAATTTGAACGACAAAAGGTAGCACATCTTGTTACGGGAGTCGTTGGTACAGGTGACCGGTTCTATCCTCATTTTTGTGGGGCGGTAGATGAATTTAAAGACATGCTTTATGTGCATACGATCTTAACAGCTACCATGAAGATTGAATTAACCCCACAGCAGCAGGAACATCCAAAATGTGAGAAATTTGTACGTCTCCTGATGGAACGAATGATGGGACAACGAACAGCATAAAAGAGAGCGCTGGGTAAATAAACCTAGTGCCTTTTTTCTATATTTGAGAAGGCTTTTTCCGTTGCTTCTAGAATTAAATGGTAAGATTATCAAAAAGAGGTGATCACTTGTTAGTTTATACCCGGATCATTATGTTCTTTTTATTAGGAATGGTTTTCTTTAATGATGTTCCTAAAGGTAACCTTTTCTTAAAAGGGTACGTCATTCTTGCTGTTATTCTTTTCGTTTGTAATCACTTTCTCATAATATCGGGGAAACATGGGAGGATCTCGTTTTATCTTATATTACTTGATGGGCTATTGAGCTTTTCGTTTGGGATATTCTTTCCTCATATGTCATTGTATTTAATATTATTCGGTGTAGTAGCCGTAACGTTAACGATACATGAATCCAGTAAAATTCGATTGTGGATTGGTATCGCTATGTTTTTTGTCTCGTGGGGAATCGTCATGGTCTACAGTGCGAGAGTCATGGGGGAGTGGGCTGTCTTTGAGAATTTGATAAGTGGCTCGTTTGTAGGGTTTGGAGCAGTGGTAGGGAGTTTAATTCGAAAATTATATGATGCTCAAGAAACAATGGATGCACAGTATAAGCAATTAAATGAGTCACACGTCGCCTTAACTGATGCGCATGAACAATTACGCCATTATTCGGAACAAGTGGAGAACTTAACAACCATACGCGAACGAAATCGAATTGCAAGAGATATTCATGATACGGTGGGACACAAAATGACCGCCTTGATCGTCCAATTGGAATTGGCCCGGGAGCTGCTTAAGTTGGATTCTGTAAAGGCCGAAAATACATTGAAGACCTGTGACAATCTAGCAAGAGGGGCGCTCCAGGAGCTGAGATTTTCAGTACGGACGCTTCATGAAGACGAAGGGGAGGAGTATGCGTTCATTCCGACAATCCGAACGATGCTCAATGATTTCCGTGAGTCCACTCAATTGGAGGCGAAGCTAAGTGTTTCCGGCGATCCTACTGTCGTACCCATTTCTCTTCAACCCACTCTTTTCCGTATCATCCAGGAATCCGTCACCAATGCTAAGCGCCACGGAGGTGCCACAATTTGTCATATCAAACTGAACTGCTCGGCGGAAGAAATATTATTAGTGATAATAGATAATGGGATAGGAACAGGAATGATCACCAAAGGATTTGGATTAATAAACATGAAGGAACGCATTGAAGAGCATGGTGGGTCTGTGACCTTTGAAAGTAATGAAGGGGAAGGATTCTGTGTAAAGGTGCATTTCCCATTATTAGAAAGAACATGGATTGCGGGGAAAAGAGTATGATAAAAGTAATCATTGTAGATGATCAACCACTTATTAGAGACGGACTATCAACCTTGCTTGGACTGAGGGAGGGGCTTGAAGTAGTAGGAACTGCTAGCGATGGTGCGGACGCCTTTGAGAGAGTGAAGGAGCTTCACCCTGACATTGTCCTTATGGATATTCGAATGCCAGGAACAAACGGGGTAAAAGGAGCAGGACTGATTACAAAATATACAACGGGCACAAAGGTCCTCATGTTAACGACGTTTAAGGATCATGAACTTATATTTGATGCCCTTGAAGAGGGAGCGAGTGGGTATTTATTAAAAGATATGCCCACAGATACCATTGTCCAGGCGATAAAGACGGTATACTCTGGGGGGATTGTGTTGCCACCTGATATTACCTCGCAAATGCTTAAGGAATTAAAGAAAACAAAGAAGCTGGACCATGGAGCTTGCTCGGAGGCACCCATGGAAGTGGAAGAACTAACCGAACGAGAGTTAGAGGTGTTGCGTGAGCTAGGTCTTGGACTAAGCAATAAGGAAATAGCTGAAAAGCTTTTTATCACAGAAGGTACAGCAAAGAATCATGTTTCTAATATTATCAGTAAATTAGGGGTAAGAGATCGAACACAAGCAGCCATATTTGCAGTACGATATGGAATTACTACCTTTGATAAATAAGTGTACATGACTTTTGGCATATGGTCATAGATCAAAGACCTTTTTATAGGTCTTTTTTTCATGCCCTAATTTCTATCTTGAGCTACATGGAAGGATTCTCCTTTATCGCTAAGATAAGGGTAGCGAGTATTGGGAAGGAGTGTATCACATGCTTCAAGTAGAAGAAGTGCTGAAAAGCTATGATAAAAATGAGGTTGTCCGAGGGATTTCCTTTCATGTCCAAAAAGGGGAGAGCTTTGGTTTACTTGGTCCGAATGGAGCGGGAAAGTCAACAACAATAGGAATGATTTCAGGCATTATTACCCCTGATAAGGGAGCAATAAAAGTGGATGGTTTATCGGTAACGAAGAACGCATTGGACATTAAAAGGAAAATCGGGGTAGTACCGCAGGAAATTGCCTTGTATCCAACGTTGTCAGCGAAGGAAAATCTATTGTTCTGGGGGAAAATGTATGGATTAACTCGGAATGAGGCAAAAAAACGGGCTAATGAGGTATTAGAATATGTGGGATTAAGTGAGCGTGCAAAAGAGAAAATTGAAACTTTTTCCGGTGGCATGAAGCGACGAGTGAATATTGGTGCTTCGCTTATGCACAAACCGGAGCTTTTAATTATGGATGAACCAACGGTCGGAATTGACCCTCAATCGAGAAATCATATTTTAGAAACGGTAAAAGAACTTAATAAAAATGGCATGACTATTATTTACACAAGCCATTACATGGAAGAGGTTGAATTCCTATGCAACCGTATTGGAATTATTGATAAAGGGAAAATGATCGCTCTTGGAACAAAGAAGGATTTGTTTCAACGTTTAGCAGAGGGAACGCTTATAAAAGTAAGTGTTAATAAGCTGGATGAGTCATTCTTAAACAAAGTGAAAGAGATAGACGAAGTAGGGAAGGTGGTTCCACACCCTG
Source organism: Robertmurraya sp. (assembly GCF_036676585.1). Taxonomy (NCBI): domain Bacteria; kingdom Bacillati; phylum Bacillota; class Bacilli; order Caryophanales; family Bacillaceae; genus Robertmurraya; species Robertmurraya sp. Next base: position 13,678 of record NZ_JAKFCQ010000149.1, on the reverse strand, counting down.
AGGACCTTTCTATTGAAATATTCGTTACAAACCATCAAAAGGTGGTAGGTGAAATGATTACACTTGCTGTACAGGGAAATGTGAATGTCCAATCATTGGAGGTAAATGAACCTAATTTAGAAAGCTTATTCCTTTCATTAACAGGAAGATCTTTAAGGGACTAGGAGGAGATAGAAGTGAAAAAGAGTCTTCTGATTGCCTGGAAGGATTTCACCATTCGTTTAAAAGATAGAAAAGGATTTGTCACGATGTTGTTAACTCCACTTATATTAACGGCTATTCTTGGGTTTGCATTAAACTCAGTAATGGGTGGAGAAGGAGGTTTCGCCGAAACAAAAGTGGGGGTTTATTTAAGTGATGACGATGAAATGGCAAAAGCGTTTGTGTGGGATGTACTACCGACTTTTGTCTTCGTAAAAATAAAAGAAAGTAAGAGTGAAGAAGAACTAAGAGAGCTGCTTACTGAAGGGAAAGTTGATGTTGGGATCGTCTTTCCGAAAGAGTGGAGCAGTGGGATGAATCAAGGCATCTTAAAGAGTGTTACATTACTAGAAAAACCGGACCAAAAGACCAAAACCGCTGTTATCGACTCTTTGCTGAAATCGTATAGTGAGCAGATTCAAATACACGCAGTAACGACGTTGACAGTAATGAAGGATATTAGTTCTTCCGTGACAGCATCTACCGGTGAAATAAATATGCAGCAAGTAGCATCAGAAGTTCAGTTAGAGCTTCAATCAATAAGTAGTGGGGAGCTAAGGGCTGCATCCATTGGTGAGAAAAATGTTGGCTCGATGCAATATTATGCGGCAGCGATGGCTGTGATGTTTTTACTGTTTAATATGACGCTGGGGGCGAAATCTTTTTTACAAGAACGAACAACTGAAACACTTAAACGTTTATCGATGACACCGACTGGGAAGGTATCGATCCTATTGGGGAAATTTCTAGGAACTTTGTTGTTTGCTTTTATCCAGTTTCTTGTATTTTTTGGAGCAACCTCCACCTTTTTTAAAGTGGACTGGGGTTCTAACCTCTACCAGGTGGTAACGATTGGTTTCTGTTATTCCTTTGCTGTTTCAGGATTATCAATGATGATAGCTGCGTTTGTTAAAGAGGAGAAAACAACTGACGTCATTAGTAGTATCGGTATACAAATTCTAGCTGTTTTAGGAGGTTCCATGCTACCCATTTATTTATTTCCAGAGGGACTGAAAACAATCGCTAGTGTGACTCCGAATAAATGGGCATTAACAAGCTTCTTAGACATTATGTCAGGGACTACTTGGAGTGAGTTGGTTCCAGCCATTTTAATTTTGCTATCGTTAGGAATAGTATCGCTCGCTCTTGGAACATGGAAGCTTAAAACAAATTAAAGGAGGGAGATTCGTGAGGAAAATTGTAACAATTTGTGGTCTTGAGTTAAAGAGATTATTAAAAAAGAAACAAAGCTACGTTGTTATGTTTTTGATGCCACTTTTATTTACGTTTATTTTTGGCGGCCTTTCATCAGGGGAGAGTATGGAAAAAACAAAAGTACTACTGGTGGATAAGGACGATTCATTTCTTTCAAAGGAATTTACACATCAACTCAAAGAATTGAATAGTCTTTTTACAATAGAGGCGGTCAGCGAGACTAAGATGATCGATTACCTTGAGTCAAAGAAAGTGGCAGCAGCACTTGTCATTCCTCGTGGATTTAAACAGGAAATTAATTCGAAGAAGGAACCAGAAATGACATTCCTGACAATACCTGAGTTTACTTCAAGTGGTCCAATAAAAGAGGTAGTGGAAAACCGGTTAATGAAACTTCGCTTAATGGTGTCAGCTTCCTCTGAATGGAGCCGATATAGTGGGGATGAATGGTCGGTAATGTATGAAAAAATAGATTCTAACATAAAGGAGACTTCATTTCATATTAAGAAAACGAATATAGAAGAGAAGCGTTCAACAGCAGAAATCAATGGAGCATCAAGGGTAGCACCAGGTTTTTCGATTATGTTTGTCATGATTATGATTATGAGTGTAACTGGAACTATATTAGAGGCAAGGAGCAGTGGGGTGTGGTCTCGTTTGCTGATTGCTCCAGCTTCGCGGTTTGAAATAGCGGCAGGATATTTGTTGTTTTTCTTTATCATAGGATTTATTCAGTTCGCCCTATTGATTGTTTCTACTCATTATTTATTCGGAGTCCATTGGGGCGATCCTGTGGCATTACTATTACTTATGGTGGCATTATTGTTAGCGGTCGTCGGAATTGGATTACTCATTGCTACCTTAGTAAAAACGGTAGAGCAACAGGCTGCAATAGGAAATGTCGTCGTAGTTGCCACTTGTATGATCAGCGGAGTGTATTGGCCATTGGAAATCGAACCGGAATTTATGCAAAAAATAGCGCAATTCTTACCGCAAACGTGGGCAATGAGTGGCTTTACGGATTTATTAGTAAATGGGGCAGGAGTTTTAGATATCATTGATCAAATCGGTTTGTTGCTTGTTTTTGCAATATTGTTCTTATTTATCGGGATAAGTCGAGTGAAATTTGAATGATAATATATGAGGAGAGGTCATTTGTTAACACGAATGGCCTTTTTTACATGTATCGCTCTTCTTCTTCAAAATATTGAAAAAGTAGTTCACCACTTTTTTGCGTAGGGGAGGAAGATTATTTTTGTGATTTTTCTGACTTATTTTAATTGTAACACAAGGTAATACATGGTATTTTAAGTATATGTTAGGTTTTGTTACGTTAGTTGTTAGAAAATAAACCATTTTATGTCATAAATATAATTAGAAGGGAGATTCTGGAGTGAAACTGACATCACGTGAGATGGAAAAGTTAATGATTGTTGTTGCCGCAGATCTTGCTCGTCGCAGACAAAATCGTGGATTGAAGCTTAATTATCCGGAAGCGATAGCGATCATCACTTACGAAGTATTAGAGGGAGCAAGAGACGGAAAGACAGTAGCTCAATTAATGAGTTACGGATCTACCATTCTATCAAAAGAGGACGTGATGGAAGGTGTTGCAGAGATGATACCGGATATTCAAGTGGAAGCTACCTTCCCGGATGGAACCAAGCTTGTGACTGTCCACGACCCAATACGATAAAGAGGAGGGAACAAGTTGATACCTGGTGAATACGTACTGAAAACAGAACCGATCGTCTGTAATGAAAACAAAGAGTCTATTACGATTCAGGTGTTAAACAGAGGAGATCGTCCCATTCAGATTGGCTCTCATTTTCATTTTTATGAAGTGAATAAAGCATTGCAATTTGATCGCGAGAAAGCGTTTGGGAAGCATTTAGATATTCCAGCAGGGACGGCTGTGAGATTTGAGCCAGGGGATGAAAAAGAGGTAGAACTTGTCTCATTCTCAGGAGAGCAGAAGGTGTACGGTTTGAATAATTTAACGAATGGCTCTATTGCAAAGGGGGAGAAATAGGTGACCTTTCGTATCTCTCGAAAACAATACAGTGACATGTATGGACCAACCGTTGGTGATGCAATAAGGCTAGCTGATACTGAGCTTTTTATTGAGATTGAGAAAGATTTTACTACGTACGGTGATGAAGTGAAGTTCGGCGGCGGAAAGGTCATCCGTGATGGGATGGGGCAGCATCCGTTAGCTACAAGCGAAAAGACCATGGACCTTGTGTTCACCAATGCCATTATCTTAGATTACACTGGCATCTATAAAGCAGATATCGGTGTGAAAAATGGCTATATTGCTGCTATTGGTAAGGCGGGAAATTCATTATTAATGGATAACGTAGAGGTACTAGTTGGAGCGGGGACGGAAGTGATTGCAGCTGAAGGAATGATTGTTACAGCAGGTGGAATTGATGCACATATCCACTTTATTTGTCCACAACAAGTGGAAACGGCCATCTCTTCTGGTGTTACCACGATGATTGGTGGCGGGACAGGACCTGCCACTGGTACCAATGCGACAACTTGTACACCCGGGCCTTGGAATATTCATCGAATGCTAGAAGCGGCAGAAGAGCTTCCGATAAACATTGGCTTTTTAGGAAAAGGCAATGCCTCCCATGTGGATCCGTTAAAAGAACAGATAGAGGCTGGTGCCATCGGCTTGAAATTACACGAAGATTGGGGAACGACCGCCTCGACGATAGATACAAGCTTAACGGTTGCTGACGAATTTGATGTTCAGGTTGCGATTCACACAGATACATTAAATGAAGGTGGATTCGTGGAGGATACTCTTGCGGCTATTGGAGATCGCGTCATTCATACGTATCATACAGAAGGTGCAGGAGGGGGACATGCTCCAGATATTATTAAAGCGGCTAGCATGCCCAATATCTTGCCTTCTTCCACCAATCCAACACGACCATTTACGGTCAATACGCTTGAAGAACACCTGGATATGCTTATGGTTTGTCATCATTTGGATCCTAGTGTACCGGAAGATATTGCCTTTGCTGACTCAAGGATTCGAAAGGAAACGATCGCAGCAGAAGATATCTTACATGATCTCGGTGTGTTTAGCATGATTTCTTCTGATTCACAAGCAATGGGACGAGTCGGTGAGGTGATCACGAGAACGTGGCAAACGGCAGACAAAATGAAAAAGCAAAGAGGGAAGCTTGAGCAGGATCAGGGGTTAGGAGATAACTACCGTGTGAAAAGGTATATAGCCAAATATACGATTAATCCAGCAATAACTCATGGGATTTCAGAGTATGTAGGTTCTGTTGAAGTTGGGAAGTTAGCCGATTTAGTCGTATGGGATCCTGCGTTTTTTGGTGTAAAACCGGAGATCGTCGTAAAGGGTGGTTTCATTTCTTATAGTTTAATGGGAGACCCGAATGCAAGTATTCCCACTCCTCAACCAGTGGTGTATCGTCCGATGTTTGGATCGTTAGGGAAGGCGAAATACTCCACTTGTATGACGTTTGTCTCGAAAGCGGCACTTGAGAAGAACATTCCTGAGAAGCTTGGTTTACAAAAAATCATAAAGCCTGTATCGGGTATTAGGAGCTTATCAAAGAAAGATATGATTTTAAATGGAGAAACACCAGAAATAGAAGTGGATCCGCAAACGTATGAAGTAAAGGTAGATGGAAAACTGGTGACTTGTGAGCCAGCTGAAGTACTCCCGATGGCGCAACGTTATTTCTTATTTTGAGGTGATTGCATGATTATTGAAAAAGTTATTGGCAACCTTGCCACGTTAAAAGAACGATCTCCACATGTCGAGCGAGTGTATTTACAAAGCGATGATCTTGTTAAACGAATTCAAAGAGTGGTCACTGACCATGGTCACGAAATTGGCATTCGATTACGGGAGAATAAAGAGTTAGTGGACGGGGATGTCCTTTATATGGATGAAAAAAATATGATTGTTATCTCTGTAAAAGAAGATGACCTTCTGACCATTATGCCAAGCTCGATTCAACAGATGGGGGAGATTGCTCATCAGTTAGGCAATCGTCATATGCCAGCACAGTTTGAAGGAAATGAAATGCTTGTTCAGTACGACTATTTAGTCGAAGAACTATTGCAACAACTAGCTATTCCATACAAAAGAGAACAGCGAAAGGTGAAACAGGCATTCCGTCATATTGGACATTCTCATGATTAACCCGGTCTTATCTCTCCTTCAGTTATGCGACTCGAATTTTCCATCAGGAGCATTTTCGCACTCCTTTGGTATCGAAACGTATATTCAGGAAGGAGAAATCCATGATAAAAATAGCTTTTACCAGGCATTAGTGTTGTATATTCAGAAGCAGCTTGTTTTTACCGATGGATTAGCCTGTTATTTATCCTATGAAGCTATCGAAAATGAAGATTGGGACCGTTTGATAGAGTTAGATCATTTGTTATATACCTCTAGTCTCGCTGCCGAAACGAGAATAGGAACTCGTAGAATCGGAGAGCGGATGGCGAAGCTTTGCTTGGAATTGTATCCATCCCCTGCTTTACAAGATTATGTTAAGTGGATGAAGGAGAAGAGAGTGTACGGTCATCCGGCGCTTGTGTTTGCAATCGTGACGTATGGGTTAAATGTTGGGAAGCGATCAGCTGTTGGGAGTTATTTATATTCAACCATTTCGACCCTAGTACAAAACGGTGTGAGGGGCATTCCGCTGGGGCAAACGGACGGACAGAAAATAGTATTGGAGATTCAACAGGTGATAGGAGAGGCTGTGAATACAATAGCTAACCTAAAGATGGATGATTTAGGGGCGGTTTCCCCTGGACTTGAAATCGCTCAGATGCGCCATGAACGGCTACATGTACGATTATTTATGTCTTAAAAAGGAGGAAAAAGTGATGGAACCAATACGAATTGGAGTGGGTGGCCCTGTTGGAGCAGGGAAAACCATGCTTGTTGAAAAATTAACTCGAGCCATGGAAGCGGAACTAAGTATGGCTGTTGTGACAAACGATATTTATACAAAGGAAGATGCTCAGTTTTTAATCAAAAACGGTGTATTACCAGAGGATCGTATTATTGGGGTGGAAACAGGTGGATGTCCACATACGGCGATTCGTGAAGATGCATCGATGAACTTTGCGGCGATTGAAGAGTTACAGGAAAAACATCCCGACCTTGAACTAATTTTTGTAGAAAGTGGTGGAGATAATTTAGCAGCTACTTTTAGCCCGGAATTAGTTGATTTTTCGATCTATATCATTGATGTGGCGCAAGGCGAGAAAATCCCTCGAAAAGGCGGGCAAGGAATGATTAAGTCTGATCTTTTTATCATAAACAAAACAGACTTGGCTCCGTACGTTGGGGCAAGCCTTGAAATTATGGAACGTGATACGATCTCTGCTCGTGGAGAAAAGCCATATATTTTTACGAACTTGAAGGACGAAATAGGCTTAGATCAAGTGGTTGAGTGGATTAAAAAGGAAGCTTTGTTGATTGGATTAGAATCATGAGTCCAACCGGGTTGTTACACCTTGTGGCAAGAAGGAAGGGTAACAAAACGATTATTGCGAATTGTTATTATGAGGGAGCTTTTAAGGTAACAAGACCAGTCTATCTTGAAGAGGAGTCTCCAACTATTTACCTTATTCATGTGGGTGGAGGATATGTTGATGGAGATTTCTATTCTACCAATCTACTGGTAGAAGAAGGAGCGGAGATTTCTGTAACAACCCAGTCGTATACGAAAGTGTACAAAACTCCGAATTCCCCTGTTATTCAAGAGATGAACATTACCCTTAAAGCGGAGAGTTTGCTAGAGTATATGCCAGACCCACTGATCGCTTATGAAGGTGCTCGATATATCCAACATACAGAGGTACATATGGAAGAGGGAGCGTGCCTTTTCTATTGTGATATTACGACACCCGGGTGGTCGGAAGGTGGATCACCATTTCAATACGATAGCATACGCTCAAAGTTAAAGGTATATAAGGAAGAAAAGCTCATCCTATTTGATCATTTATTGTTAGAACCAAGGTCTGGAATCAGTCATTTAATGCAAATGGAACAATATACACATATGGGTACGTTTATCATCCTTCATAAACAAGCGGGAAAACATTTTGGAGACCAATTATATGAGCATGTGAAAGATCAGGTGAATGGTGGAAAAATAGGGATCTCAACCCTGCCTGAAAATGGTGTGATCATTAGGATGTTTGCTCATGACACAAGATCAATCGAAAAGGTCATTACCTATGCTCATCAATATGCTAGGAAGCAGCTTCTCGAGAAATCAGATTTGGTCTTAAGAAAATAGAAAGAAGGGTGAATGTATTGGTTGGGTTACTGACAACAATTAGTTTAGGCTTTTTATTAGGAATCAAGCATGCGCTAGAACCTGACCATGTGATTGCTGTTTCAACTGTTGCTTCCCAAAGCAAAAAGCTTTGGAGATCATCGCTAATAGGGGTTTTTTGGGGGATTGGTCACACGTCAACTCTTCTTTTAACAGGAGTTTTAATGATCTTATTAAAAGGGAATATTCCAGAAGAGTGGGCGATGTCGTTGGAATTTTTAGTTGGGATCATGCTTGTGTACTTTGGTGTGACCACTTTTCGATCGATAAAGAATTACAATAAGCATATGGCTCATGAACCGAATCATATGGGGAAACGAATGTCGCTTAAGGCGGTATTCATGGGTTTTATCCATGGGTTGGCAGGCAGTGCGGCTATGGTATTGTTAACATTGAGTACGGTCAGTACCTTGTGGGAAGGAATGGTGTACATCCTTATTTTTGGATTAGGAACGATTGTCGGGATGCTAGTGTTTACAACTATTATTGGCCTTCCTTTTATTTATAGCGCTCGAAAATTTCGTATAAATAAGCTTTTTACACAAGTTACAGGTGTGGTAAGTGCTATATTCGGTGTTTACTATATGTATAATTTGGGTATAAATGAAGGTCTCTTTCATTTATGGCTTCAATAAACAGCTATAGGATTTTTTAGAGGGACTGCATATGCGAGCAGTTCCTTTTTTTGTATTTTTTAATAGACAAATTTGAATACATTAAACTAGAATTATATGTATATATAAATAAAAAAAATCCTAAAATACCATTTTTTGTTAGAATAAAGAGTAAGCAGGGGGCAGAAACAATCTAATAGTATTTACGCTGCATGAAGACATAATCGTAACTATTAAATCCTTTCGGAATGCAGCAAGTTTGGAAAAAAGGGGTATAGTAAGTTTTGAAAATATCAGATAAAGAGTTGATGGATGCTTATGCTGCAGCGTTGAAGTTGGCTTTAGATAATGAATTTATACAGTTGTTAGAGGAAGAAATAGAAAAAAGAAATTTAAGACATTTAGAAGAAAATTATCAAAATAGGGCAGTGATTGACCTTTCGCCAAATACGATTAGATAGACATAAACTTTACGAGCAGGTTTGGCAGGTTAAAATAATGAGAAGTAAGGGCGATCCTATATATTTGCAGGAGCAAACCTTTTAGGGAATCCGCTAATTTTCTTTCATAGGGGATAGGGAATTGACAGAAACTTTCTTGGAATTACATGCAATGGATAAAGAACTATTGTTTGAGGCATTTACCCATGCGCCATTAGGGATGGTGGTGTTGGGGATAAATGGTAAGATTGTGAAAACAAACTCGTCCTTTTGTCATTTTACAGGATATTCAAATGAAGAAATCGTTCATTTTGGGCTAAAGTGTGTATTTTATGAAGAAGACTATTTAACGATAGATTCAAATTATCGAAAGTTAGTTGCTGGAGAAGTAGATGCTTTTCATTTAGAAAAGCGGTTTGTACATAAGAATGGTGAAGTGATTTGGGGCTCAATTAGTGCCCATAAGGTTAGTACGTCGCAAGCGGATTATATTATAGGCCAAGTGGTTGATATCACAGCTAGAAAACAGATGGAACCAGAAATGGATAGGCTTAAATCCCAGCTAGAATCATTAATTGATCATCATTTAGATCCTATTTTGATCTTTAATGAAGAAGGAATTCTTACAAAAGCTAACACGAAGTTTGAAGTAGATTTTGGTTGGAATCTTCAGGAATTACTTGGCGTAAAAATGCGAGATGTGAGATTTTTGGCAGATGAAGAAGAAGAGAAATTAAAGGAAAAGGTCCTTCGTGGAGATTGTGTGGAAGGATACGAAACAACCGTTAAAAAGAAAAATGGTATTGTAAAGGATGTAATGATTACAAGTTTTCCGATTAAGGATCATCAGGGAATCAAGAACGGGATCGCTGTTAGTTTTCGTGATATAACAGACCGAAAACAAGCGGAAGAACTAATGATTCAGTCGGAAAAGCTTTCTATTGCCGGACAATTGTCAGCAGCAATTGCGCATGAAATTCGAAATCCAATTACGGCTATTAAAGGCTTTTTAAAGCTATTGCAAAACTCCAATGAAAAACAGCTATATTACGAAATTGTTGAATCCGAAATAGCGAGAATTGAACTTATATTAAGTGAATTATTGTCACTTGCAAAGCCGCAAAAAAACAATTTTAAAGAAACTGATTTACGCTTAATTTTAAAGCAATGTATTTCATTATTAGATGCAGAAGCGAATATGAAAAGTGTTCAGGTGGACTTAAAGCACGAAAGTCATCTACCAATTATTCATTGTGATGAGAACCAAATTAAGCAAGTGTTCATTAATTTTATGAAAAATTCTTTTGATGCCATGCCTGACGGGGGATTTTTACATATTGAAATGGAAAATTGTATGCTGACTTCTGGTATAACCATTCGTTTCAAAGATACCGGTTGTGGAATACCGAAAGAGATCCTATCCAAGATCGGACAGCCCTTTTATACAACAAAAGAAACGGGAACTGGCTTAGGGTTTATGGTAAGTAAGAATATTATTGAAGGCCATAGTGGCACCGTACATATATCGAGTGAAGTAAATGTAGGAACAACGATTGAAATCGTTTTGCCCTGCTTTAGTAACATACAATAACCTCATCCAAAAGTGGATGAGGTTATTATTTTTATTGGTTTATCCAATATAAGCAATGATTCCTTCGTTGTCGTCTAAATGTAGCTTGATAGGCGCATAGGGATCTCTTCCTAAATACTCATCGATCCAGAGGCGTAACGCTTCAATTAAATTTGCAGTGATAAGCACTTGTTTTCGATCATCTACAAACACTTCAGCAGAAAAGCCATAGTCATCGTCATACATAAGCTCCACTTCCACTGCTTCTGGATTTATTTGCTTTTTCTTAGCTATATAAACACAAACGGCATTAATAATATCTTGTTCAGAGATAATTAGCTTCTCCATGTGTTTGTATTCTCTTGCTTCTTTTTCTTTTTAAGAGCGGTAAAAACCATGCGAATGATATTAATTAGGATGATAATAGCAAACACATTTATCATGAATCCAAGAATGGAACCTAAGATCCCCATGTTTGCAAATAGACTACCAAATAATAGACCAGCAAGCCCACCGATCATTAGCCCCTTCATCAGACCGCCAGAGAAGAACCCCTTATTTGCTGTTGTTGTAGACTTCGTTGTAGTTGTCGAATCCGTTTTTTTATTTTGAAAGAATGAATTGTTGTTATTGGTCGTTGTATCCGTATTATTGTTAAAGCTTCTTTTTCCGGATTTATACGATTTTGCTTCCACTGTTGTGGTGTGATCTTGGAACACAATGTTTCCAACTGGTGAAAAAATGAGTGCTGCCATTAGCAAAGCTGATAGTAACTTTTTCATTCCTTTTGTTTTCCCCCTGTAATGTATATTTCTACTACTCTATTGTATACGAGTGAGAGGAGAAAGGGTTTCATTTTTATAAAAAAAATAGAATGGAAAGAGGTTCCATTCTATTATGGAGAAATTAGGATGCTTTTGTTTCTACTAGTTGGGATTGAACAGACTTCTTTTCGAAGGTTCCAAGGAGCAATCCAATAGCTGTTCCAACTAAAGCAGGAATAATCCATTCGAGACCAACAGAGGCAAATGGGAGTGCTTTTGCCACACTTTGTAATAATCCTAGGTTTACTCCGGCTGTGGTGAGGCCACTATTAACAGCAAAAACACCAGTAAATAACATCGCACTTCCATATACTTTACGAATATTTTTGTAATAACGACTAAAGAATGTCAGCACTGTTAAAACGATTGTTAGCGGGTAAGCAGTCACAAGAAACGGAACAGAAACTTTTAAAATTTGTGCAAGTCCCATATTGGAAAGTGTAAATCCAATGAGTGTAACAATAAGCGCCACTGTTCGATAGCTTACCTTTGGTAGAAGCTTGGAGAAGTACTGGCCACATGCAACGGTAAGACCGACGACTGTTGTAAAGCAAGCTAGGGTGAAAATGACTCCTAGAAGTGCCTTGCCACTTGAACCAAGTAACAGTGTGGATACGGCTGTTAACAAATCCGTGCCGCTTGCATACGAACCAGTAGCAGCCATTTTTCCACCAATAAGTCCTAGGCTTACGTAAACTAGTGAGAGAAGAACGCCAGCTACAAGTGCTGCCTTCAATGTATACTTGGTTAATTGTTTCTTATCTGTAATCCCTCTTTGCTTAATCGCAGATAAAATAACGATTCCAAACGCAAGAGCGGCAAGCGCATCCATCGTGTTATATCCTTCGATGAAGCCTGTGGAAAAGGCATTTGCTTGATACTGCTCAGCAGGAGTTTGTAAACTGCCATCCATATTAATTAAACCGATTGTACATAAAGTAACCATAGCAACAAGTAAGACCGGAGTGATCCAACGCCCCATATATTGTTCCATCTTCGAAGGGTTTAAACTCACTACAAATACTAGTGCAAAAAAGACGGCAGAAAATACTAATAGAACGAAAGATGAGTTGAAGGAGTTACCTAAGAATGGTTTGACTCCCATTTCATAAGCAACTGTTGCATTCCTCGGAATAGCTAAGAATGGTCCGATGGAAAGGTACACAATCACCATGAAAATCGTGCTGAACCATGGATGAACACGGTTGCCGATTTCTTCGGCTCCATCTTTGACTAGTGATACGGCAAGGAGTACTGCAAAGGGCAATCCTACACCTGTTAAAATAAATCCGCCAATAGCTAGCCAGTAAGAGGTTCCTGCTTGTGCTCCTAATACAGGAGGGAAGATTAAATTTCCAGCTCCGAAAAACATTGAGAATAACATTAATCCGATAACCAAAGTGTCAAATTTTTTCATTTTCTTTTCCCCTTTTCTATTTTAGAAAAATAAAAAGACCCGCCCCTAATGAAAGGGACGAGTCTGATAGCTCGCGTTACCACCCTAATTCCGCTGCAAAAAAGCAGTCGGCTCTTAGTCAACGTACCAACATACGTGATCCTTGTAACGGCGGAACCCGTCAAAGCTTACTCTTGTTCAGCTTTGCATCTCGGAGATGATTTTCAGATTCAGCTTGAACATCGACTTTCACCATACGTCGACTCTCTTTAGTACAAGGGTTAAATCCTACTCTTCTCGTCATCAATTTGTAATATGTTAAATAATTTAACAAATGAAAAATGTTATGTCAATATATTTTGAACATTTATATTTTTATTAATTGGATGAATATAATTATTATTCTCCGATGATTTCAATTCGATTGCCGAACGGGTCTTCGATATAGATGCGATCAACATCGGGAATAAGGGTATCCTCTTTGTACGGTACATGCTTATTTTGCAGGTGATCTTTTAATGAGCTAAGGTTTTTAACTGTAAATGCAGGGTGAGCTTTTTTAGCTGGAGAAAAGGGCTCTTCGATACCAATGTGAAGCTGTTGCTGACCGCCGAGTTGAAACCAAACGCCTCCGCGTTTTTTTAGCGCCGAGGGTTTTTCGATTTCTGCTAGACCAAGGATCGTGCTAAAAAAATGCCTTGCTTGATCCTCGCTGCCAGCCGGTGCAGCAAGTTGAATATGATCAATTTTTAAAAATGAAAAATTCATACAATCGCTCCTTTCCGTGTTTGATAGTTTAAGTGTAGGAAGAAAGAGGTAATAAGTAAAATATGGAAATATTATGATTGGGGATAAGGGGAGCTTATAGGTTTAGTGGGGCAGGTTTCGTGGGTGTAAATAAAGTCGGAGGAACGCAAATAAAATCGGAGAATCGCAAATAAATTTTTAGGATCGCAAATAAAATCTGAGAATCGCAAATAAATCTCCAGAATCGCAAATAAAATCGGAGAATCGCAAATAAATTTCCAGGATCGCAAATAAAATCGGAGAATCGCAAATAAA
>NZ_JAKFCQ010000148.1:0-32860 GCF_036676585.1 Robertmurraya sp. | reverse complement strand
ATGAAATGAAATGAAGGTGAAAAAAAAGTTACTAATTGAATATTGAGGAGGTCCTTAGCTATGACAAATCAATATGTAAAAAAAGTACTTATAGTTGGTGGTGGAATAAGCGGGTTAGCCGCTGCCATTGCACTTCACAAAATTGGTATTGAAGCCGAAATAGCTGAAAAACAATTAGAATGGGATGTGTATGGTGTTGGAATTATTCAACCGCCCAATGCTCTAAGGGCACTGAATGAAATTGGTTTAGCAGAGGCTTGCATGGAACAGGGAACGTCTTATTCTGGTTTCGATTATTATACTGGAACAGGTCACTTTATGTTCTATGGTCCATCGCCAACCATTCAAGGATACCCTGGAGTTAATGGGATTTCAAGAAAGAAATTGCATCATATTTTGATTCATGCTGTTCAAGAAATTGGAACAAAAATCTATATGGGAACTACGGTTAATCAACTGGACAACAAGGCAGAAGGTGTTACAGTTGAATTGAGCAATGGAATAACGGCAACCTATGATTTGGTAATAGGTTCGGATGGAAGTAATTCGAAGATCCGGCAGTTGTTGTTTGGTGATATAATCCAGCAATATAGTGGTCAGGGAGTTTGGAGATATACACTTCCAAGACCTAAAGAAGTAGACAAAGGCTTATTCTATTATGGCCAAAAAGCTAAAGCTGGTTTAGTTCCCATGTCTGATGATGAAATGTATCTTCTAGTTACAACTCATGAACCCGATAATCCAAGATTTCCGAACGACCAATTACATGTACTGCTCCAGGAAAGGCTTGCTGAATTTGGTGGAATTATAGCGGAAGCAAGAAACATGATTGTTGATCCATCACTTGTGGTATATCGCCCTATTTTTAGTCACTTTGTTGAAGGTCCATGGTATAAAGGAAACGTTGTCCTTGTTGGAGACGCCGCACATGGTACAGCTCCGCATCTTGGACAGGGGGCTTCTATCGCGATTGAAGATGTCATTGTGTTAGCAGATATATTAAAGCATGATTTAGACATTCAAGAAACCTTGAGAGTCTTTATGGATAAACGATATGACCGATGTAAATTGATTGTAGATCATTCCAATCAATTGGTGGAGTGGGAATTACTTACTTGGAGTGGAAAAATGAATGACGGGGGAAGAATTGGTGCCTTCGTTAACGAAACATTGATAAAAATGAATGAACCCTTCTTAACAGAAGTAAATCGTCCGATTGGTTAAGAAATAAGCCTTTGCTATGTGCAAAGGCTTATTTTTAATGGGGTTGTCCCCATATAATACTAACTAGCTTGTCCTTTCATTACCAGTATCCTGAAATAATGATATGTTCAATCATTAACTAGTTCTTCACTGTATAAGTATGCGAATTAACTATATTGAAAGAAGCTAAAATAAGCTGAATTATTGCGTATTGCAAGGATTTATGGAAGGAGTTCTTATTTTTTTTTCCATGAAATAATTTATAATTATCAGATAATACTAGATATTTTAATCTATAATTTATTATAATAGACTATAATAGGATTAGAAATTAGACAGAATAGGTGTGTTCATAAGTAGCGCTCACATCCTTTCTGCGAATTTAGGATATAGATAAGGAAGGTAAAAATGAGAAAAAGAGAAACTACATCAGACGTTTTCTTAATTGGTGCCGGAATCATGAGCGCTACGTTGGGAACACTTCTGAAAGAATTAGTACCAGAATGGAAAATTACAGTGTTTGAAAAGCTCTCGAAAACAGGAGAGGAAAGCTCGAACGAATGGAATAATGCGGGAACAGGGCATGCCGCACTGTGCGAGCTGAACTATACGGTTGAAAAACCGGATGGATCTGTAGATATTAGTAAAGCTATAAAGATTAATGAGCAGTTTCAGATTTCTATGCAGTTTTGGTCTTATCTTGTAAACAGCAGGCTGATACATAATCCACAGGATTTTATCATGCCACTGCCTCATATGAGTTTAGTGCAAGGAGAACAAAATATAGCTTTTTTAAAGAGGCGATTTGAAGCGTTGTCAAATAATCCATTATTCCAAGGAATGGAGTTTTCCGAGGATCCAAAAAAACTAATGGAATGGATTCCTCTTATTATGCAAAACCGATCAACCAATGAACCTATAGCTGCTACAAAAATAGACTCTGGAACGGATGTCAACTTTGGTGCGTTAACACGCATGCTGTTTACCTATTTAGAGAGCAAAGATGTGCAAATAAACCATAATCATAGTGTGCTTGATATAAAACGTACTAACGATGGATTGTGGGAATTGAAAGTTCGGAATCTCGAAAGTGGTACGGTTGAACATCATACAGCCAAATTCGTCTTTATTGGAGGTGGAGGAGGAAGCCTCCATTTACTGCAAAAATCCGGTATTCCTGAAGGAAAACATATTGGAGGTTTCCCTGTAAGCGGAATTTTTATGGTCTGTAATAATCCAACTGTTGTAGAGCAACATCATGCAAAAGTATACGGGAAAGCAAAGGTTGGGGCTCCGCCTATGTCTGTACCGCATTTAGATACAAGATTTATTGACAATAAAAAATCCTTACTATTTGGACCGTTTGCTGGCTTTACACCTAAGTTTTTAAAAACAGGTTCTGTATTTGATTTAGTAACTTCTGTAAAGCCGGATAATCTCTTAACGATGTTGGCTGCAGGGGCAAAAGAAATGTCTTTGACAAAATACCTGATTCAGCAAGTGATGTTATCAAAGGAACAACGTATGGAAGAGTTACGTGAGTTTATCCCGAATGCTAAGAGCGAAGATTGGGATTTAGTAGTAGCAGGTCAACGTGTGCAAGTGATAAAGGACACAGAAGATGGGGGCAAAGGAACGCTCCAATTTGGTACAGAAGTGATTACTGCTGAAGATGGTTCCATTGCAGCATTACTAGGAGCCTCTCCGGGTGCATCAACGGCCGTTTACGTCATGCTAGAGATCATTAAAAAGTGCTTCCCGGAACATATAAATGAATGGGAACCGAAAATTAAAGAAATGATCCCTTCTTATGGCCTGTCACTAATGGAAAACCCAGACCTATTACGAAGAATCCATCACTCAACCGCAGAAACACTTGGTTTAACAGAGAAAGAACCAGTTTTTAGTTAATAAAAATATACTGAACCTCTAATCTATTTTTGATGGGAGGTTCTTTGTTTTAGAGTCGCTTTTATTAATTTGAATAAATGGACCTACAAAAATTTAACAACACAGGAAGAAAACATATGTTCGGTATGATATAATAGAAAAGACAATAGCATAGTTGCAGGGTGGGGCGATTGAGCCTTCCTTATGGGAGGTGACAAGCGTGGATTTAGATTCAGCAATGTTCGTAATAGCATTGGTAACTCTAATCGTACTTTTAATTGATAAAATAAAAAAGTAAAACCCACCCTGTATCTTTGGCCGGAACAGGTGGGCTTTACTTTGAAAAGAAACCGTATTGTTGATCGCCAATCGCACATTCTGCGATTATGCATTGTTAAAGGTAAGCGTGTGTTCAAAGCACATGCTTATTTTTAATATATGGATGATCTCCCTTTATTATAGACTAATTTTAGTGAAAAATAAATTAATTATAATATAATCTAATACTTTCTTATAAGAATTTGTAAACGATTTTAGATGAGCTGATAAGCACTACATATTTCCAATAATGATGCACATCCTACTACTAAATAATAGGACCTAGGAGGAGTTACTGTGAACCTAGATAACATCATTATTGCCCGAGAGAAGATGAAGGGCATTGTGCATGAAACTCCTTTGGATTATTCCAAAACGTTTAGTGACCTTGCTCAAAATGAAGTATATTTAAAGTTAGAGAATCTTCAAAAGACTGGATCTTTTAAGGTGAGGGGTTCTTATAATAAGCTAATCTCTTTATCTGAAGAAGAATTAAAAAAAGGAGTGGTAGCTGCATCTGCTGGTAACCACGCACAAGGTGTTGCCTATTCAAGTCAAATGCTAGGGATTCCATGTACGATTGTAATGCCGAAGGGAGCACCGCTCAGTAAAGTGCTTGCAACAAGGCAATACGGGGCAGAGGTAATATTAGAGGGAAATGTGTTTGATGAAGCACTCGCTTTCGCTTTAGAGCTGAACGAAAAAAGAGGTGCTACATTTATTCACGCCTTTGATGATGAGGCGGTCATCACGGGTCAAGGAACAGTGGGTCTAGAGATTCTTGATCAGCTTCCTGAAGTAGAGGCGGTTATTTGTCCGGTTGGCGGTGGGGGACTGATAGCTGGTGTCGCAATGGCTGTGAAGGAAAAAAATCCTAATATTGCTGTATATGGTGTTCAAACCATGGCGTGTCCTAGTATGAAACAATCACTAATCGAACAGAAGCCCGTTGCCATTAAATCTTCACCAACAATGGCAGATGGAATTGCTGTACAAAAACCGGGAGCGAGCAATTTCGAAATTGTGAAAAAATATGTAAACGATATCGTGTGTGTGGACGAAATGGAAATTGCACGGACGATGCTCTTGCTTTTAGAAAGAAATAAATTACTAGTTGAGGGGTCAGGGGCTAGTTCTCTTGCCGCATTATTGTATAAAAAAATAAATATAACAAATAAAAAGGTGGCAGCTGTTTTAAGTGGGGGCAATGTCAATGTTCATTTTATATCTAGGATTATTGAACGTGGACTTGTTGAGTCAGGAAGGTACGCGAACTTTTCCATCATTTTAAAGGATAAGCCTGGAGAGCTTCAACGGGTGGTCAGCTCGATAACGGAATTAGATGCCAATATTCAAGATGTTCATCTCCATCATATGGGGAAAAATATTTATCCTGGCTACGCACAACTGGATCTATCAGTTGAAACAAAAAATAATGAGCATATCGAAGAGCTGTTTAGTGTTTTAAAAGAGAAAGAGATTCAAGTAACGATGGAATCATAAGAATGTTCATAGAAAATAAAGTGAAAATAATACGTAAAACGGTCTATCCTTTTTGGGATAGGCTTTTTTGATTCAAATGTTAAAAACATCTAAAAATATCAAATATTTATCTAAAGATTTTGAATTCTTAATGTAAGCGTTTTCGTTTAGAATGAAAACAAGAAAGGAGGAGCGAATCTATGAATCTTCGACAAGAAGTAGAATTGGACATTGTTCCTGCGGAAGAAAAAGGACCTAGAAAAAAATTAAAGCTTAAAAACGTGGTTCCTTATTTGTTTATTTTACCTTCAACTTTGATGATTGCTATATTTTTATTTTACCCTATTGGGACGGTATTTTATTATAGCTTACAAAATTACGATGTGTCGGCTCCATTTTATAACGGATTTGCGGGACTAGAAAACTTTAAAAAAATCTTTACTCAGGATAAATTGTTCTTCCCTAGTCTATGGATCTCTTTTAAATGGGTGGTCTCACAAGTAGGCTTGCAGCTCATTTTTGGATTATCGGCAGCCCTTCTCCTCAATCAAAAGTTTAAATTTAGGGGAATGGTGAGAGCGGCGGCTTTTATTCCTTGGGCCATCTCGGGCGTTCTGGCTTCTGTTATGTGGTCATTAATGTTTAATGAGCATATGGGAGTAATCAACGATATCCTTCTAAGACTAGGTGTGATTAGTGAAAGCAAGGCGTGGCTAGCAGACAGTACAACAGCCTTCATTTCAGTTATCATTGCTGAGCTTTGGAGAGGGATTCCGTTCTTCGCCATCACACTACTCGCAGCACTTCAAAGTATACCTGAAGAACTTTATGAAGCAGCTAAAGTTGATGGGGCAGGACGCGTCAAGTCCTTTTGGTTCGTAACTTTACCACAATTGAAAAACACAATCGTTTTAACGACATTGCTTCGTGTGATTTGGGAATTTAATAATGTCGATCTTCTTTTCAACCTAACAGGTGGAGGACCAGCTCATAGTACGACAACATTAACGATGTATATTGCGGAACAAGCTGTCCATGGAAGTAACTTTGGTTATGGGTCGGCCTTAACAGTTGTAGCATTTGGTATACTTTTCATATTCGCAGCTGTTTATTTACGAATAACTAGATTTGAAAGAGAGGAGAATTAAACATGAATAATCAAAAAAAACTTGACCGATTACTAACCTTTAACCTACCCGTACTGGTCATGCTTGTTTTCACTCTCTTTCCACTCTATTGGACTATCAACACCGCATTTAAGCAGGAAGGGGACATTATTAAGCGGCCACTAGGGTATATCCCCGCATCGCCTACAATTGAAAATTTTGTAACTGCTTGGACGAATGTAGGCTTTTCAACGTACTTTAAAAATAGTTTAATAGTTGGTATATCTACTGTATGTATCGTTTTGGTTTTATCCACGCTCTCCGGATATGCGTTAAGCAGATATAAGTTTAAAGGCAAACGACCTTTTCTCTTGATGCTTCTATGTACACAGTTCATTCCAAGATCCATGCTCATTATTCCATTGTTTCTCATCTTTAAACATATGGGGCTAATTAGTAACCCGCTTTCGTTAATTATTACGTATGTTGCGGTAGAAATTCCATTTACAACGGTCTTAATGAACGGCTTTATTTCGAATGTTCCTCGTGAACTAGAGGAAGCAGCCATGATTGATGGATGCAATCGACTACAGGCCATTCGATATGTCATCTTTCCATTGTTAGTTCCTGGAATTGTGGCAACTAGTGTGTTTACGTTTATTTATACATGGAACGAATTTTTACTAGCCTTGATGCTGACAAATCAGCAGGAGAAATTCACCTTACCAATTGGACTAAGTTATATGATGGGTGAGTTTAATATCAACTATGGTGCATTAGCGGCTGGAAGTGTAATCGCTTTAATTCCTGCAGTCATTCTGTTCGCCTTTGCTCAAAAGCATTTGGTTAATGGCATGGGTGGTGCAGTGAAAGGATAATTAAGGTAAAAAAAGCTCATCAATACACAAGGGGGAGTATTTATGTACAAAGGAATTTTGAAAACGGTTGCGGTTTCTTCAATGGCCGCCATGCTGATCTTAGCCGGTTGTAGTTCTGGTGCAAGCAATGAACCATCTACTTCTGAAAAGAAAACTGATACAAATGAGAAAGTTACTTTAACGTTCTGGGATGAAAATGCAGGTCCACAAAGGACACCCATTTGGGAAGAGTTAATTAAAAGATTTGAAGATGAAAATCCAAATATAGACGTTGAATATGTAGGATTACCTAAGGATTCGGCTAAAACAAAATATGATGCTTCCATTGCAGCAGAGGACACACCTGATGTGGGGAGCGTGCAAACAAGTTGGTTACCTGAGTTTGCGCTCAGAGAAGCGTTACTTCCATTAGATTCGTATTTTGACGATTGGGAGGATAAAGATAAGATCAATACAGGTGCCATTGAGTTCAACAAGGATATTGTATTTGATAATAAGCTGTACGGTATTCCTTATACTCAAAATCTAGATATTTTATGGGTACGACCTGACTGGTTTAGTGAAAAAGGGACAAAGGTTCCTGAAAACTGGGATGAATTCTTTACTGCGATTGAAGAGCAAACCGACAAGTCTAATAACCGCTACGGATACACTATTCGTGGAGGTGCAGGCGGATCCTTCCAGCTTCAACGTCTCATGTATGCTTACTCAGGTGAAGAAAACTATATTGAAGACGGAAAAAGTACGATTAATAGCAAAGAACATGCAGAGTTTTTGAAGAAGTATTTTGCTCTATATAAGGAGTACACTCCTCAAAGTGATATTACAAATGGATATAAAGAAATGATTGCTGGCTTTGATACAGGAGCTGTAGCAATGGTTCAGCACAATATTGGTTCGTATGGTGAGCATAATGAAGCATTAGAACCAAGTCAATTCCAGGCGATCCCGCTGCCAAAAACGGCTGATGGTAAGTATGTAGCTGAAGGTGGGAATACCATTGGCATCAGTGTGTTTAAAAACTCAGAACATCCAGACGAGGCGTGGAAGCTTGCGGCATTCCTTAACTCAAAGGAAAGTCAATCGTATTGGAACCAACAGGTTGGCCAAATTCCAACGAACTCCGATGTACTAGATGAAGAATGGGTAAAGAATTCTCCACATATTCAAACGGCATTCAGTGTGTATGATAATCCAGAAACAATTCTTTACAAGCCACCATTCTATCTGCCTGAGTACAGATCCATTCTCGATACGATTGTGGATCCAGGAACACAAGCAGTTATGAGTGGAAAGATGACTGTTGAAGAATTTTTAGATGAATGGGCGACTGCAATTGAAGAGGCACAGAAAAAATATGATGAACACTTTAATCAATAGTTATTAATAATCAGTTGTTAAAAATAAAGCCGTCTAAGACTCTTCCAGACGGCTTTATTAGCTTAAAGGAGGCGTAAAAATGGGCAATTCAGAAACAAAATCATCAATAGTTACCGCGGATGTGGCATTAGAAATGGCAGAAAAAGCAGCGAAAACCGTGATGAACAGCTTCTCCACAAGGGAGCTCCCACCTGCAAACGAATGGCATTACCATCAAGGAGTTTATCTATACGGACTTCAACGAATTTGGGAAAAAATAGGAAATCAAGAATATTTTCAGTACTTAAAAGGATATATCGATAATCTTGTAGATGATGAGGGGAATTTCTTGTTTGAGCGGGATCAGTTGGACTCTATTCAAGTAGGCATCCTATTATATCCTTTACTTTCAGCGACGAGTGATCCTAAGTATAAAAAAGCAGCACATAAATTAAGAGGTTTGTATTTTACACTTAATCAAACAAAAGAAGGAGGCTTTTGGCATAAGGACAAATACCCTTATCAAATGTGGCTAGATGGTTTATTTATGGCAGGTCCTTTTGCTTTAATGTACCAACAAGCTTTTCATGAACAAGGGTTAGATGAGATGGTGCTCTTTCAAGAAAAGCTGATGAGAAAAAACATGAAGGACACGAAGACGGGTCTTCTTTATCATGCCTATGATGAAAGCAGACGTATGCAATGGGCTAATGAAGATACGGGCTGCTCTCCTGAGTTTTGGGGCCGATCAGTTGGATGGTATGGTACAGCACTGATTGATATTCTCGATCTTTTACCGGAAGATCATCAAGGGAGTGGAGAACTTATTCAATCATTACAGAGTTTAATTGAAAGCTTGGTGAAGTACCAAGATTTAGAGACAGGATTATGGTATCAAATCGTCGATAAAGGAATGGAGGAGGATAATTGGTTAGAGTCTTCCTGTTCCAGTTTGTTCATTTATACAATTGCAAGGGCCTTTGAGAAGGGATATATCAGTGACAACCAACTAGAAGTGGCAGTAAGAGGCTATCAAGGGTTATTGGATCACATGATTGAGATTGAAGGCGATAAGCTAACGATGAAAGGAATTTGTATCGGTACATCTGCTGGAGTGTATGATTACTATGTTTCTCGACCTGTTTCTGAAAATGATTTGCACGGTGTGGGGGCATTTATTTTAGCAAGCATGGCACTTGAAAAGGTTCTTTAATAAAAAAAGGAGAGTGATAGAATGAAAAAATTGGTTAGTAGTTTATTCGCAGTCTCTTTAATGGCAATGAGTTTATCACCCGTCTTTGCGTCTTCCCCCAAAATAGGAGAGGAGGTTCTTGCTCCTAATGACGGGTGGGCTGCTTACGGGGTAGGAACTACAGGAGGAGCAAATTCGGATGATCAGCATATCTTTACGGTGACGAACAAAAAGGAACTGCTAGAAGCTCTTGGGGGAGGAAAGGATCATACACCTAAAATCATTTATGTGAATGGAAGCATTGATTTTAATGTAGATGAAAATAACAACCCTATTGGCCCTGACTATTACGCTGATGAAGAATATGATTTTCAAGCTTATCTAGATGCCTATCACCCGGAAGCTTGGGGGTATGAAAATGAAGTGTCAGGTCCGCTTGAAGATGCACGATCTCGAGCGCAGCAAAAGCAAAAGCAACAAGTGGTCGTTAACATCGGTTCTAACACTTCCATTATTGGACTCGGTGATGATGCGAAGATTCTTGGTGGAAGCTTTATAATGAGTAATGTTGAAAACATTATTATTCGTAATATCGAGTTTGAAGCACCGCGAGACTTCTTTCCCCAATGGGACCCAACTGATGGGGAATATGGAGAATGGAACTCCGAATATGACAATGTAACGATCACCAATGGCACCCATCATGTATGGATTGACCATAACACATTCAGTGATGGACAGTACCATGATAAGGATTCTGGGAAATTTTTTGGGAGAACATATCAGCAGCACGACGGTCTTCTTGATGTAACCAACGGAGCAAACTATGTGACGATTTCCTACAATGTATTAAAGGATCATGATAAAGTATCGCTTATTGGTTCAAGCGACAGTCGTACAAGTGATCGTGGCAAATTAAAGGTAACCCTTCATCATAACTATTACAAAAATTTAACTCAACGTCTACCGAGGGTAAGGTACGGGGAAGTTCACGTATACAATAATTATTACGAGTTTAATAATAGTTCTGATTATCCTTTTGATTATGCGCTTGGAGTAGGAGTAGAATCAAAGATTTATGCAGAAAATAACTATTTTGCAGGTAATATAGATCCTGGGAAAATTATTAAAGATTGGAAGGGAACGTCCATATATGAAAGTGGTTCCTTTGTTGAAGGAAAGAGTTCGGCCAATCAAGTGGACTTGGTACAAGCGTTTAACCACTCCCATACGGTGCAGTTGAATGAGAATGTGGGTTGGAAGCCGAGTCTTTTTACGAACATTCATCCGACCCAGAGCGTACCTGCTTTAGTGAAAGCAAAAGCGGGTTCCGGAAAGCTAGAATAGTAGGATGAATAAGAGGGAACTCATAATCATATGTTATGAGTTTTCCTTTTTTCATTAAATCTACCCATTTACCACTATCGACAAATAAGGTAAATTAGTAAATAGGATAATTTTAGAAAAAGGAATGGAGTAGAAGTTGATAGAATGTAAACGCTTCCTATGTATCTATGAGAAATAAGTTTATCAAATTTATAAAAAGGTATTTTTTATTTTCTCTCAGGTCAACGATTATCTCATTGTTTCTTCCAGTCATTATTTTCTTCATTGCTTTTACCGGTTGGATTTCCTATCAACTCGCTGTGACACAATTAGAAGAAAATGCGTATAAAAGTGTGGATGATACCGTATTTCAAACGAAGGCTTATTTAGAAAACAGACTGTATGATATTTTTGAACAGTTAGTTGCTTTTTCTAATGATCCCTACACATTAGACATTATTAATTCAGAGTCAAAAGAAATTGATCCAGATGATTATATTGAAATGAACAACAAACTGAAAATGATACACCTAAACTTCAATTCAATTATCGAATCGATTTTTGTGGATATGCACGAAGGCAAGTTTACGATCTTTCGAAGCGATTACCGAATGAAGTTCAAGCAGTTCCCTTATAAGGAGTATGCCAAGCAGTATCAAGGTAGCAAGGAAGGGTTTTATTGGCATAACGAACATATTGATGATATTTTTGCCAGTGAGGCTGAGGTTGTAAGCGTTTTTAAGCTAATTGGTACGGACAGCTCTGAGGCAAATGGGGTTTTATTGTTTAATTTGCGTACCGATTTTTTTGAAAATGTACTTAATAAATCGTTAATTGGTGAACATGGCTTTCTTACTCTTGTAAGCCCAGATGGAACCTTTAATTCAAAAGCAGTTCCTGAAGAGTATCGTTTAGATTCAAAGGAAGTACAATACTTAGAAACGTTACAAGAGGAAAAGGGGAGATATGAGTTTCAGAATGCGGATGGTAAAAAGATGACCATTATTTACGATACCATTGGTGTGAACAAATGGAAGGTTGCTGCCGTGTTTCCGACTGATGAAATATTAAAGAAAGCCAATTATATTAAATACGTAACGCTGATCGTTATTTTAATTTTAACCGTTATTGCCATTTTAATTGCCAACTTTTTCGCAAAGTACATTACGAATCCTGTATCGGCTCTTGTTCAGCAAACAAAGCAAATCAACGAAAATAATTTGAATCTTACCTTTCAACCGAATGGTCCAAAGGAAATTCAAATTTTAAATACAGCAATGGATGAGTTAATGGTTCGAATCAATACGCTGCTGGAGCAAATTAGACTAGAACAGGATGAAAAGAGACAGCTAGAGTTCTCTGTCCTGCATGCACAAATTAATCCCCACTTTTTATATAACACTCTTTATTCAATTAAAGGACTATCGGACATGGGAATGAATAAAGAAGCTAGCAGTATGATTACTGCTTTATCTAACTTCTTTCGTATAAGTATTAGTAGAGGGAAGGAGATTATCAGCTTAGAGGAGGAGCTTGCTCATATCAAAAATTATCTTATTATTCAGGAAATGAGATACGGTGATGATTTTTCGTATCAAATTCAGATAGATCCTAGTCTACTAAAATACAAGATTGTCAAACTAACTCTACAGCCCCTTATTGAGAATGCTATTTATCATGGAGTGAAGCAAAAACGTGGGAAGGGAGAGATTATTGTGAACGGCTATGAATCAGAGGATCATATTTATCTGGAAGTCGTTGACAATGGCTCAGGCATTAGCCATGACAGGCTTAGTGAGATAAGGGAGGAGCTCTCAAGTCAAAAGGTTCATTCCCCAACCATCGGAATTGGGCTTAGAAGTGTGCATGAACGAATTAAGATGCACTTCGGAGAACCGTACGGGTTAACGGTTGAAAGTGAGGAGGGGGTAGGAACGCACTCTATGGTTACAATCCCAAAAACATGGGGAGGAGTGGGCTAAATGTATAAGGTTGTAATAGTTGATGATGATCGAATTATCCGTAAAGGTTTATCTAGTGTCATTCCTTGGGCTGAACATGGATTTGAACTCGTTGGGGTAGCTGCTGATGGAGAAGAAGGACTAGAGTTGATAAAGGCAAATCAACCGCAAATAGTTATTTCAGACATCCAAATGCCTTTTATGAATGGTTTGGAGATGACCAAGGCGATCAAGGATCTTGATATGAACACAAAAATCATTTTATTAACGGGATATGAAGACTTTAAATATGCACATGAGGCCATTAAATTAAAAGCATTTGATTATTTACTAAAGCCCGTTGAAACAAGTGAATTAATCGAAAAACTTATTCAGGCCTCAACGGAATTAGCAATAGAATATGAAAAAGAAGCTCAAATTAGTGATAGTCAAGCCTACTTCCAACAAGTGTTCTTGAAGAAACTTTCTCACTCTTCCTTTACAACAACCGATTTAATGAAGGAATTACATGTGCTCGGAATCCAGCCGTATGGTACGTGCACAACCGCGCTCTATGTAAAAATGGATCAAGTGGAATTTGGTTCACATTTCACCTTAGAAGGAATGAAAGCTAACTTGATAGAGGAGTGCAAAAGTGTCATTGCTAAAAGGGAGATAGAGGGATATATTCTCCATGCGGAAGCGGAGCATTTTGCTATTTTTCTCTTTGATACAGAAGTGACAATGGAGAGTGCTAGGGCAAGAGTAGATGAAATCACTCAAGAGGTTCGACAGAATGTTGAAGCTTGCTTCAGTACAACCGTCACAATTTCGACTGGGAGAAGATACCCACTTATAGATGGAATAGGCTGCTCTTATTTGGAAGCTAAAAAAGCGATGGAGTTTCGTCATATGATGGGAACGAATCGCGCCTTTTCGATTGAAGAAATTGAGGAAACGAATACTGAAGAAATGGCTATCGAGAATAGACTGGTAGAAGAGTTGATTCGTTATATATCTCTTGGGTTACCTGAGAAAGTGGCACTTTTACTAGAGGGTGTAAAGAAGGATATTATTAGTACGAAAATGGTTTCTCTTGAGGAAATCATTCTACTAGCTATTAGGTGCATTCATTTAATGCTTCATGAAGCGAGTATTATGGCTAAAACATGGGATTACACAAGATTTACTCAATCGGAAAGTAAGTTGATGAAGATGCAGACCATTGATGAGATCTTTTTAGAAATAACGAATATCTCTATTGATTTAGCTAGCTTTGTGAAAGAATTAAACAGAAATCAGAAGCATTCTCTTGTTGATAAAGCAATCCGGTTTATTAAAGAAAACTATCATGAGTCAAGTGTGAATCTACAAATGGTTGCAGAACAGGTACATGTGAGTTCCGCGTACTTGAGCAATTTGTTTAAAGTTGAAAAAGGATTTAATTTTGGCGACTTTCTGCTCGAAACGAGAATGAAGAAGGCGATGGAACTGTTTAGAACTACTGATTTTAAATCCTATGAAGTGGCTGAAAAAGTAGGATACTCTAATCCCCAATATTTCAGTAGCAGTTTTAAAAAATACACTGGATATTCTCCGGCAGAATTTAAACGACTGAAGTAGGGGAGGTTGGCGTTTGATCAAATTGCCCTCTACTTTCTTTTTAGGAATTCTATACTTTACGCGATTGGGCTTTGGTTTATGATTACGGTATTAGGTACAGATAAAAATGTTAACGTTAACAATAAAAGAGGATGTGAACCTATGGAAAAGTTTATGGGAAATAATTTTTTATTGAAAAATGATACAGCAGTCACGTTATTTCATAATTATGCAAAAGAAATGCCAATCATCGACTACCATTGTCACTTAAATCCAAAGGAAATCTATGAAAACAAGCAGTTCAAAAATATTACCGAAGCTTGGCTGTACGGAGATCATTATAAGTGGAGAGCAATGAGGGCCAATGGAATTGCTGAGGAGTATATAACCGGTGATAAATCGGACTATGAGAAATTTCTAGCGTGGGCAAAAACTGTACCCATGACGATCGGGAATCCGTTATACAATTGGACTCATTTAGAACTTCAACGATTTTTCGGAATTTATGACATTTTAAATGAGCAGAGTGCACCGTATATATGGGAAAAAGTAAACACATTGCTGAACAAAGAAGATTATCGAGTCAGAGAGTTAATCGTTAAGTCTAAGGTAAGAGTGATTTGTACGACAGATGATCCAGTCGATACGTTAGAATATCATTCGTTGTTAAAGGAAGAAAAGGATTTTCCAGTGAGTGTCGTTCCAGGATTCCGTCCTGATAAGGGCTTGGAAATTCAGCGAGAAGGTTTTTTAGATTGGGTGGCTAAGCTTTCTCAAGTCTCTAGTATTGATATAGAAAACTATGAGGATTATCTAGCTGCACTCGAGTCTAGAGTTCGTTTCTTTCAAGCAGTAGGATGTAGAGTGTCCGACCATGCGTTAGATTCTATGGTATATGAGGAGGCTACCTTTGAAGAGGTCGCCCAGGTTTTTGCCAAAAGAGTAACAGGAAGACAGATCTCTTTGGAAGAGGAAAAGAAATTCAAAACCTTTACGCTCCTGTTTTTAGGGAAGCTTTATGCAGACTTAGATTGGGCAATGCAGTTTCATATCAACGCAAACCGTAATAATAACACGAGAATGTTGAGTTCGCTGGGACCGGATACAGGCTATGATTCCATTAACGACGATCAAATTGCTAAGCCATTAGTGAAAATCCTAGATGAATTAGATCGTCATGATAAGCTACCGAAAACCATTCTTTACTCTTTGAATCCTGGCGATAATCATGTAATTGCAAGTATCATAAACAGTTTTCAAGATGGAAAGATACCTGGGAAAATTCAATTTGGGACGGCCTGGTGGTTCAATGATACAAAGGATGGTATGCTTGATCAAATGAAGGCTTTATCCAATATGGGGTTATTTAGTCGTTTTATCGGGATGCTAACAGATTCGAGAAGTTTTCTATCCTATACAAGGCATGAATACTTCCGAAGACTCGTTTGCAATTTAATTGGTGAGTGGGTCGAAAACGGAGAGGTCCCCCATGACATGGAACTACTAGGAGGAATTGTGCAGGGAATTTGCTACCACAATGCAAAAGCTTACTTTGCTTTTCAGGAGGTAGAAGTGAAAGCTTTTTAATGATACAAAAAGGAAGGTCAATATGATTACGATTAAAGATATTGCTAGATTGGCGAACGTATCGCACACAACTGTTTCGAGAGCACTGAATAATAGTCCATTAATTAAAGAGCCAACGAAACGAAAGATACTTGAAATTGCCTCCCAGCTCAACTACTCACCCAACGTGAATGCGAAAAGTTTAGTCATGCAAAAATCACATACGATTGGTCTGTTTTTAACAAGCATTAGTAACGGAACGTCGTCTAGCTTTCTCGCTGACACGATCAAGGGTGTAAACAGTATGATAACGAATGAGTACAATTTATTCATCCGAGGAATCGATGATTATGAAGACTATACAAGTATCAATTCACAAAGATTTGACGGCATTATTTTGATGAGTCAGAGTGTTTCAGACAATTCCTTTATCTATCATGTGCTACAAAAAGAAATTCCTTTAGTGGTTCTTAACAGAGAAGTAGAAGAGACTAGTATACCCAATGTGCTAAGTAATGACACAGAAGGAGCTCGTATGGCTGTGGAGTACTTAATCACAAATGGCCATCACCACATTGCCATTATTGAGGGAACACCAAGTTTTAAATCTTCATACATGCGGAAGGAAGGCTATCTTCAAGCGTTAATGGAAGCTGGGATACCGATTAAAAAAGAATACAGTATTCAAGGGAATTATGATATGGAAAGTGGATCTCAAGCGATGGAACAATTGCTTTCCCTTACATCTCCTCCTACGGCTGTCTTTTGTTCGAATGACGATATGGCTATTGGTGCTATGAATACGGTATTTGCTCGAGGGTTAAGTGTACCGTACGACATATCCATTGTAGGCTTTGATGATATTGGTTTTTCACAATATACAACGCCAAGGTTGACCACAGTGAAGCGTCCGGTAGAAGAGATTAGTAGGGTTGGTGTAGAGAGACTACTTTCACTTATTGGGGGAAAAGAGGAGGAAGTTGAGAGAACCTTTATGAAAACAGAGCTAATTGTTAGGGACTCCGTTAGGATGCTGTCATAGCATCCAATGGTTTTATATAAAAATGTTAACGTGTGCATTAATAGAAGGAGGGAGTTTTATTGCAAAGGTTAAATCGAAGCAGCTATCCTGAGTCCAAATCATATCCTGAAAGAGTTCTTCAATTTGGTGAAGGAAATTTTCTAAGAGGATTCGTAGACTGGCAATTACAAGTTTTAAACGAGAAGGCTGACTTTAATGGAAGTGCAGTCGTTATACAACCGAGAGGGTTCGAAAAAATTGAGAGACTAAATCGTCAGGATGGATTATTCACTTTATATTTACAGGGCATGAAAGAGGGACGTCCCGTAAATGAATTTCAGGTGATAGATTCCATCAGTAGAGGGATTAATCTGTTTACTGATTATGATGAGTACGTCAAATTAGCAGCTAGCGAAGAGCTTCGATTTATTGTGAGCAACACAACCGAGGCTGGCGTTGCTTTTCAGCCGGAAGATCGGTTGGACGATCGACCACAGAAAAGTTTTCCTGCAAAATTGACGGCGTTTTTATACTATCGATTCAAAGCGTTTTCAGGTGATGTGGGCCGAGGATGCATCATTATCCCTTGTGAACTGATTGAAAATAATGGTGAGGTTTTGAAAGAATTAGTCTTGAAATATGCTAAACTTTGGAATTTGAATGATGAGTTTATTCAGTGGATTCATCAAGCAAATACGTTTTACTCAAGTCTTGTTGACCGAATTGTACCAGGATATCCAAGTGACACCATTGAAGAGAAAACAAAGGAACTTGGGTTTATTGATGAATTAATGGTTGTTGGTGAGCAGTATCATCTTTGGGTCATTGAGGGTCCGCAATCTCTTTATGATGAGCTGCCGGTAAAGAATACAGGGTTGAATACGATAGTCGTGGATGATTTGACACCATATCGTACAAGAAAGGTAAGAATACTAAACGGTGCGCATACGGCCATGACACCTGTTGCTTATTTATCTCATCTCGAAACGGTTGAAGACGCTGTCAATGATCCTGATGTTGGTGTATTTTTGAAAGAAATGATTACCGAGGAAATTATCCCCACTCTTGAAGGCGAGGAAAAAGATCTTTCATTGTATGCTGAGGAAGTACTAAGCCGATTTGCCAACCCTTATTTTAAGCATTACTTAATGAGTATTTCTTTAAACTCCATTTCAAAGTTTCAAACAAGAAATATTCCAACATTTCTAGAGTACATGAATCATAAATGTAAGTTGCCAAAAAGGATGGTGTTTTCATTAAGCTCTCTTATTTACTTCTATCGAGGGAAAAGGGGAGAAGAAAATATTGACCTTCAGGATCAGTTAGAGACACTGAAATTTTTACGTGAGAAATGGAAGCGCTATGAAGATAAGATGGTCACCTTACATCAACTGACAGAAGAAGTGTTGAGTAATGATCAATTATGGGGAAGGAATCTAGCTAACATTCCGAATCTTGTTGAGATGGTAGCTAATCACCTTTTGCAAATAGAAGAAAACGGAGTACCGAATGCGTTAAAAGAGTTGAATGAAAAAGTATGTAAGTGAGGAGGGGAATCAATGAAGAAAGTATTGAAAATACATGAGAACGACAATATCATACTAGCTTTACAAAACATAAGTGCAGGGGAAGAGCTTTTAGTAGATGAAATATCACTTACTGTAAAAGAAGAGATTTATCGAGGACATAAAATCGCTCTTAGAGATATTAAGGAACAAGAGAATATCGTTAAATATGGTTACCCAATCGGTCATGCTCTGTCACCTATTCGCGCGGGTGAACTTGTTCATACTCATAATACTCGAACCAATTTATTAGGGACAGAGGACTACGAGTATGTTCCGAATCAGACGGTAAATCCGTATGGGAACGAAAACCGTACCTTTAAAGGGTATAAAAGAGAGAACGGAACAGTTGGGATTCGTAATGAGCTGTGGATTGTGCCGACAGTAGGATGTGTAAATGGAATTGCTGAAAAGATTATCAAGCGTTTTGAAAAACAAGTTGGTACGGAAAATCCATTTGATAATGTACTAGTTTTAAAGCATAGCTATGGATGTTCACAGCTTGGAGACGATCATGAGAATACAAAACAAATTCTCGTAAACGCGGTGAATCATCCAAATGCAGGCGGGGTCCTTGTTTTAGGGCTCGGTTGTGAAAATAATGAGCTTCCTGAATTTAAAAAATCGCTTGGAGAAGTCAATGAACATCGGGTGAAATTTCTCGTTTCACAGGCTGTGACGGATGAAATTGAAGAAGGGTTAAAGCTCGCTATGGAAATCTATGAAGCTGCAAGACAGGATCATAGAGTTGATGTACCACTATCAGAATTGAAAATTGGCTTGAAATGCGGAGGTTCTGATGGATTTTCTGGTATTACCGCAAACCCACTTTTAGGCAGGTTTTCTGATTATCTTATCGCACAAGGAGGTACAACTGTATTAACCGAAGTGCCAGAAATGTTTGGAGCAGAGAAAATATTAATGGAACGAGCTGAAAATGAAGACGTTTTTCATAAGGTTGTTCATTTAATCAACGATTTTAAGGGATATTTTCTTGCCCATAATCAACCGGTCTATGAAAATCCTTCCCCAGGGAATAAGGCGGGTGGCATCACGACACTTGAGGATAAATCTCTTGGTTGTACTCAGAAAGCAGGAACCTCTACAGTTGTTGATGTATTGAAGTATGGGGAAGTACTTAGAGTTAATGGGTTAAATCTTCTAAGTGCACCTGGAAATGATTTGATTGCTTCAACAGCATTAGCTGCTGCAGGCTGTCATATGGTTTTATTTACAACTGGAAGAGGGACTCCATTTGGTACCTTTGTTCCAACAATGAAAATATCTACGAACTCTCAAATCTATGAAACCAAACCCCACTGGATCGACTTTAATGCAGGAATACTTCTAGAGGAAGACGTAGCAGCCGAACAGGTACTACAAGATTTTGTTACCTATATTATCGAAGTGGCAAGTGGGGAATGGGTTA
The DNA here is from genome assembly GCF_036676585.1 of Robertmurraya sp. Taxonomy (NCBI): domain Bacteria; kingdom Bacillati; phylum Bacillota; class Bacilli; order Caryophanales; family Bacillaceae; genus Robertmurraya; species Robertmurraya sp. Next base: position 12,983 of record NZ_JAKFCQ010000148.1, on the reverse strand, counting down.
ATAACGAGAAGAATGATTTCAGGGAGATTTCCATTTTTAAAAGTGGAGTTACTTTGTAAATATAGGGGCCTGCTTTAATGGATGTTCACTAAAGCAGGCTTTTTAGTTTTCTTCTAAAACGATACTGCTAACCACTCTTTCTTCTGTATCCTTGGCAATTTTTGTTTTGTATTCTAGATTTTCGTGATAGTTCATTTTGAAAATACAAGAATAAAGGATATCCAAAATCAAGTGAATGGAGTTATTGGTTGAATAGTAGCCAATTTTTGAATACAGCTTTTCACGGGTAGATATGTATAACGTACAATCTGAATAGTTTTTTAAACTGTTTTCGCTAAGACTCGTTAAAGATATAATAGGTGTTTTTCTGTCCCTCAATACCTTGGCAATCTTAATAACCTCGTCCGATTCACCAGAATACGAGATTAAAATCGCTGTGTTTTTAGGCGTAGAATTGTTTGCTACAAAAATTTGCTCTTCAGGAACATTCATTAATTCCACATGACGATTAATACGAAGCATTTTGTGCTTGAAGTCATATGCCATTAACAGGGAATTGCTTATTCCATATATATTAATGATGTCAGCCTTAGCTAGTAGCTCCGTCGCTTTCCTTAATTCCTCATTTTTTAAAAGTGCCAATGTATCTTCGACAGTTTCGGTTGCTAAATGACCAATTTTTGAAGCGATGCTCATCAAGCTATCTTGTGGTTCAAAAGGGAAATTTGGATCAATATTTGAAAAATGCTGGTTTAAATAGTAGATCTCCTCAAGATATTTCTCTTTTAACTCATTCCAGCCGCTAAATCCTAATTTTTGTGACAAGCGAACAACAGTGGAAGGGGAAGTAAAGGTAGCTTGAGCTAAATCCTTCGTTGATAAGTGCTGGATATTTTCCTTTTCTTTTAATATATATGTCGCAAGTACTTCTTCGGACTTTGATAAAGAGTCCATTGACTCAAGCTTATTTGAGATGATCATAATGTAATTACTTTACTCCTTTTTAAAAAGGTATTTCATTTTTTGATGAAAAAAGGTAGAAAAAAATAGAATGCCATTCTAACATGCTTGGAAAGTCTTTCACTCCAAATATTCTTCCTATACTATATCACTATAAGTTAGTGAATGAAATAAACATGAAGCTTATAGGCTGTTTAGTTTCGGGCATGATAAGCGGAGTGATTTTAATAGTAAACGGAGGAACAAACCATGGCATTTCAAGAGAACTTTTTATGGGGCGGAGCAGTTGCTGCACATCAAGTAGAAGGTGGATGGAATAAAGGTGGAAAAGGCCCGAGTGTGGCTGATGTAATGACTGCTGGCGCACACGGTGTCCCAAGACAAATTACGGATGGAGTTTTAGAAGGAAAGTTTTATCCTAACCATGAAGCCATTGATTTCCATGGCAATTATAAAGAAGATATTGCACTATTTGCAGAAATGGGCTTTAAATGCTTCCGTACAAGTATTGCTTGGACGCGTATTTTTCCAAAAGGTGACGAAGTGGAGCCAAACGAAGAAGGCTTACAATTTTATGATGATATGTTTGATGAGTTATTAAAGCATGGCATTGAACCGGTCATTACGTTAAGTCACTTTGAAATGCCTTATCATCTAGTGAAGGAATACGGTGGTTGGCGTAACCGTAAAGTGATTGAATTTTTTGTACACTATTCGAAAACGGTGATGGAACGTTACAAAAACAAAGTGAAGTACTGGATGACTTTTAACGAAATCAATAACCAAAAAAATACAGCCAATCCACTGTTTGTTTGGACCTGCTCTGGTGTTCAATATAAGGAAGGCGAAAATAGAGAAGAAGTTATGTACCAAGCGGTTCACCATGAGCTTGTTGCAAGTGCACTAGTGGTGAAAGAAGGCCACAAGATTAACCCTGACTTCCAAATTGGATGTATGGTATCGTTCGTACCTATTTACCCATTCTCATGTCATCCTGACGATATGATGCTGCAAGTTGAATCGATGCATGACCGTTGGTTCTTTGCCGATGTACACGCAAGAGGACATTACGGTGCATATGCCCTAAAAGAGTGGGAAAGAAAAGGTTATAACATTAAAATGGAGCCTGAGGATGCACAAATTCTTGCAGAAGGAACAGTGGATTATATCGGATTCAGTTACTATATGTCTGATGCAGTAAAAAGCGGTGTAAATAAGGTAGATGAAAATGATGTGGTGGGTTCTAGCTCAAGTGTTAAAAATCCATTCGTTAAAGCATCTGATTGGGGCTGGCAAATTGACCCAGTTGGTTTAAGATATTCTCTAAATCAATTATGGGAAAGATACGAACTTCCATTATTTATCGTTGAAAATGGCTTTGGTGCAGTTGATGTGAAGGAAGAAGATGGAAGTGTAAATGATGACTATCGTATTGACTACCTACGCTCACATATTCAAGAAATGGAGAAAGCCATTGAACTAGATGGAGTTGAGTTAATGGGTTACACTCCATGGGGCTGTATTGATTGTGTATCTTTTACAACAGGTGAAATGAAAAAGCGCTACGGCTTTATCTATGTTGACAAAGACAACGAAGGTAACGGAACTCTAGAAAGATCCAAGAAAAAGTCTTTTGACTGGTATAAAAATGTCATTGCAACGAACGGTAAAGAGCTATAATAAATGAGAAAACTGACTTTGGTTTATGCCAAGGTCAGTTTTTTTAGTTGAAATGGAAATTTATTTTCTGATTCTTCTTGATAATAGAGCTGCGTGACCTAACAGGATTCCAGCGACAGCAGCAGCGATAAGAGTAATAAGTGCAGGTGGGATATTCTCGTAAATGGGTTTGGAAATATTGGTAAATCCTATAACAAAACCAAAGGCTCCTAAAAAGGTAGTAAGAATCGTAATTTTCATACTCCGAGCGGGAATACTTAGCATAGCACTACCGATTAACCCCATAAAAAAGATCGCAAAGATGAAATAGTCACCTGACAGACCAACAACTAACCCGCCTAACCCGAAGCCTAAAGCACCTAAATACCGAACATTCACCTTCATCCCTCCCTAAAATTCCCCTTAGGATATATATATTCAGGTTTATAGAAGAAGGTTTTTAAATAGTCAAAACATACTTAAAATCACGTAGTGAATAACTCTAAGAAGGTTTGTGCAATATAATCTATACCTGTTTAGCACACTTCATTCTTGGAGGGTCATAAAATGCAATGGTATATGAAAGTTTTAAAGAATTACGTTGGGTTTCAAGGGAGAGCTAGGAGAAAAGAGTACTGGATGTTTTTCCTTTTTAATTTTCTCTTTACTATTTTATTTTCAATTATTGAAATGATGCTCGGTCTTGGAGGAATTCTATCCGGGATTTACGGATTAGCTGTTTTGTTACCTTCAATAGCTGTTAGTGTGCGCCGCCTGCATGATATAGGAAGGACAGGGTGGTGGATGCTGCTCTCCTTTATCCCTGTAATCGGATTAATTGTACTTTTAGTGTTTGCAGTGCTTGACAGCCAGCCGGGTGAAAATAAATATGGACCAAATCCAAAGGGCCAATGACAAAATAACCACCTATAATAATAGGTGGTTACTTTTTATTTAACAAGGCACTTAAATTTCAATAATTACCGGCAAAATCATCGGTTTTCTCTTTGTTTGAGTAAATAAGTAATGACCAACTGATTTTTTGATACTTTGTTTCATAACATTCCACTGTCGAACGTTTTCTGCTTGTAAATCATTAACCGTCTTTTTTGTCAAACGATTGATTTCTCTAATTAAATCTTCGGAATCCTTGACATATACAAAACCTCTGGTGATAGTGTCAGGACCTTGGATGATTTTCCGATCCGCTTTACTTAGGGTAATGACAATAACGACCATTCCATCTTCAGACAGTTGTCTTCGATCTCTTAGGACAATTTCTCCTACATCACCCACACTGACTCCATCGACATATGTGTCCCCGTTAGGGATGCTACGAGTCTGAACAGCAATTCCATTCTCTACATCAACAACATCACCATTTTTAATAATAAAGGTGTTTCCTTTTTCTACACCAACGGACTCTGCTAATAATCGATGATGGTGGAGCATTCGGTATTCCCCATGGATAGGGACGAAATAAGTAGGCTTCATTAAGGTAAGCATGAGTTTAAGGTCCTCTTGATAACCATGTCCTGATACGTGCATCCCGGTTGTACTTCCAGACCCATAAATCACCTTTGCTCCGAGTTGAAACAGATTATCAATAATACGCGAGACATCCTTTTCGTTACCTGGAATTGGAGAAGCAGCTAATATAACTGTATCCCCAGGATAGATCACCATATCTCTGTAATTTCCAGTAGATAACCGGGAGAGGGCAGCCATTGGTTCACCTTGGCTACCGGTACAAAGAACAGCTACTTTTTCTGGAGCCAATTCGTTTGCTGATCTTGCGTCAATAATCATTCCCTCAGGAATATTAACATAGCCCCGTTCCATTGCTACCTGTACGACATTTACCATACTGCGTCCAACTAAGGCCAGTTTTCGATTCGTTTTAATAGCTGCATCCACCACTTGTTGAACACGATTTACGTTGGAGGCGAAGGTGGAGACGAAGATTTTTCCATCTGCACGCAGAAAAGCCTCGTCCATATGATTTCCTACCATTTCTTCAGAAGGAGTTAATCCTTTTCTCTCAGCATTTGTACTTTCGGAAATTAATACGAGTACACCTTTTTTACCGATTTCGGCCATTTTGTGTATGTCAGAATGCTGGTGGTTGGCTGGAGTTAAATCGAATTTGAAGTCACCGGTATGTACCACATTTCCCTCAGGAGTATGGAGAACAATTCCAAGACAATCGGGAATACTATGACTAACCTTAAAAAAGGAAACTCCGACTTCTCCAAAAGTAAGCTCAGATTCCGCGTGTACCTCGACGAGTTTGGTATCACCAGTTAAACGGTGTTCGTCTAACTTCAATTCAATTAACCCTAACGTAAAACGGGTTGCGTAAATAGGAACATTTAGTTTTTTGAGAAAATAAGGAATTCCACCAATATGATCTTCATGCCCATGAGTAACAATTAATGCACGGATTTTTTCTTTGTTTTCCTCTAAATAAGATGTATCAGGAATGATTAAGTCAATTCCTAATAAGCTTTCATCAGGGAATTTCCCTCCACAATCAATGACGATCATGTCATCTCCATATTGAACTACATACATATTCTTACCAATTTCATTTACCCCACCAAGAGCGAAAATGGATAGTCTATTTTGATTCATATGAAAACCTCCTTTTACCAATATAGTTTAGGAATAGTGTTCCCATATATAGGTGGGTTATTATTACCATTCAAGGAGAAGTTCGCGAGTGAGTGTCTCTTACATAACTGAGTGATATTTGAGGAAAATAATGATAGGTACTAGATAATAGGAGAGGTTCTACTTGTTACATCTAATGTAGATTTAATATGCTGACGGTAAACCTTTGGTCGTATATCAAGATATAAAGGGAAGCAGTTTAATTACTGCTTCCCTTACGTAGGATTTATTTGAAAATCCCAAATGGCTTTCCGACCGGAATGAACACTTTTCCAAAATGATTGTTTAATACAGCAGCGGCTGATCCATAAAAAGACATAATGGCAATAAGCAATTCGGAGATCGCAGCTACCTCATGGAAAAATTCAGGTGCTATACCGAGAGTGGATAAAGAAAGACCGATAAATAAGAAATCAATAAGAACAAAGATAATAAATAATACTTTATGTGTTTCCATCGCACCGATCGTCATGTATAAGCTAAACAGTAAATAGCCAATAAATGCGATCCCTAGCTGCTTTGGATCAACAGCAAGTGCCGCATTTTCTCCAAAAACACCAAGGTTGATTAACCATGAAGCACCTACACCGAACCAGAAAAGGGCAAATGCACCAAATGCGGTTGTACCGAATGTATTATTATGTTTCGCATCATTGATCGCAGCGAATAGTTGTGCAAAACCACCAAGGAAAATGGCCCAAGGTAGAACAAAGGAAACTCCGTCTGTCCAGCCAAGTTTTTGTGATGAAGCAACCAAGGTTACCATAGCTAATCCAAACAAACCTAGGGCAGAGGGATCAGCCGTAACAACTTGGATTTTTTGAGTTTGATTTTGATTCATGTTGAAATGTTCCTCCTAATTTACAAACATACTTACATAAGATACAAAAGTTAATGAAACACTTCAATGAAAAAAAATACATGTAAGCGAAGTTTTCATCTTGACATGCAAGTAAAAACATGGTGGAGGAACGTTTTTTCGTTCCTCCACCATACATACCATTATTTTTGCTCTAATTTCTTCTTTTTAGCCAGTAATTGTTGATACTCCATACATCATATCGTAAACATTTCTTTCCATGTATAATACGAGTAATAACAAAAAGGTGAGGGAGATTAGAAATGATTAAGATTCGCGTACTCAATGAAAAAGATGCAGTAGCATACAAAGAAAAAAGAATAGAAGCACTACAAAATCACCCAGAGGCGTTTAGCTCGAGTGTGGAAGAGGAGATGGAATATTCAATAGAAGTTCATGCTTCAAGACTTCGTGCAGTCAATGCATTTACCTTTGGTGCTTTTGAAGAAGACAAACTTGTTGGTGTGGTCACCCTTGTTACAGAAATCAAAAGGAAACTCAAGCATCGCTCTGATATTTTTGCAATGTATGTCTCGCCTCAAGTAAGAAGGTATGGAATAGGGAAACGATTAATGAATGCCGCGATTGAGAAGGCAAAAGAAATCGGTGAAGTGGAGCAGGTATATTTAACAGTTTCATCGAATAATACAGCTGCTAAAAAATTGTATGAATCTATTGGTTTTGAACTGATCGGAAGTGACCCTCGATCCATGAAAATAGACAATACTTATATCGGAGAAGATATGATGGCTCTCTACTTCAAGTAAGAAAGCGAGGGAACTCGCTTTCTTTTTCTTTATTAAAACGCTTACATAAAATCATGAAAGGATACCCGTTCGAAACAGCTCTCCCACCGCATGTGAGCGGTTGTTTGCTCCGAGTTTTCTGATCGCCGTTTTCACGTACTGCTTGACTGTCAATTCACTAATGTTCATGGAATCAGCCATTTCCTTCGTGCTTTCTCCTTGAGAAATTCTCTTCATCACCTCTAATTCTCTCTTACTTAATGAAGTGGGAGTATCTGTTTCTATGGAACTATGAAGATATTTTCCAACTAGTTTTCCGTATAAAGAAAGTGATGATAGTGTTTTTTCGTCGAAAACTACCCCTTCCTGAAATTCGGTTGAGCAAATGTAACCGACAACAACAGAGCCAAAACAAATCGGGACGACCAACATAGAATCTACATTCGAAGGAAAAACGTATCTACTGCTGATTTGTTTTAGATGTTCAATACCAGAACAATATTTTGCCTCACGTTCTTTAATGGCTGAGTGGATAATGGGTAGAGCGCGAATATCGTCCCTGATCTCTCTAATATGTATGAGTTGTGTAGAGGTTAATTGGATAATTCCTTCGCCTAAATATCCTAAAGGTGAGTAACGAAATAAGAAGGCATTTCTAGCTGGGAAGAGTTTCAAATAGATGTCGAGAATATGATAGAGCTGTTCCTCATGACTAGCTTGAACTTCAAGCTTTCGAACATGTTCTAAAACGGAGTAATGGGTTGGTATAAAAATCATCTCCTTTTTAGGAAGTGTCTATATCTAAAATTGGGAATATTCAAATTATACAGAAAATATTACGATTTAGGTAGCATATTAAGAGGGATTTTCTAAATATGTAAAAATACCTATTGGAGAGGAAGATGTCAGATGGCTAATTTAGATCCACAAGCAAAAGTATATTTAGAAGCGTTCAATCAAATGCCTGCCCTTCACTCAATGGAAGCACAAGCAGTAAGAGATTTGTTTGCACTAGTACCACCAGTAGAAGTAGAACTTGCCCCGTTAGCAAGTGTTGAAGATAGATTAATACCAGTTGGAAACGATGCAGAAATCAATGTCCGAATTTATACACCAGAAGGAGAAGGTCCTTTTCCGCTTTTTGTTTATTACCACGGAGGTGGTTGGGTAATAGGGGACTTAGAAACAGCGGATGCAAGTTGCCGGATGATAGCAAATCGTACAGAGCGAGTGGTTGTGTCAGTAGATTATCGTCTGGCTCCTGAATACAAGTTTCCAGTTCCAGTAGAAGATTCATATGCTGCGCTGAAATGGGTAAAAGAGCATGCAGCGGAGATAAATGGAAACGCTTCCAAAATTGTGGTTGGAGGTGACAGTGCCGGAGGAAATCTTTCAGCAGCCATGACCCTCCTTTCAAAAGACGAGAAAGGGCCAGAGATTGAAGGTCAAATTTTAATATATCCAGTGACAAGCCTAACCTATGATACCAAGTCATACTTTGAATTCCAGCAAGGTTTTGGATTAGATCGTGACTTAATGATTTGGTTTGGAAACTATTATATTAACGGAGAAGAGGATGCAAAAAATAAGCTAGCTGCTCCACTAGAAGCTGAGGATGTATCTGGTCTCCCTCCTGCTTACGTGATAACGGCGGAATATGATGTGTTGCGAGATGAAGGGCAAGCCTATGCAGAAAAACTAAGGAATGCAGGAGTTCAGGTTGAAACGATCTGTGAAGAAGGGCTTGTACATGGTTATTTTACGAATATGGCCGTTTTTCCAGATAGAATTAAAGCTTCTATCTCAAACATTGCTGAATTTTTAAATACGATTAATAAAGAAGTTCGCCAGTCATAAAAAAGAGTGGAGGGGAATGAAATGAGTTCAACAAAACCATTTGATGCGGTCGTTATTGGTGCAGGCTTTTCAGGATTGTATATGCTGTATAGACTAAGAGAAGCAGGGTTTTCAACAGCAGTATTTGAAGCAGGAGATGGTGTTGGAGGAACTTGGTATTGGAACCGCTATCCTGGTGCTCGCTGTGATTCTGAAAGCATTTACTATAATTATACATTTTCGGAAGAGCTATATAATGAATGGACATGGACTTCAAGATATCCCGCCCAGCCAGAAATTTTACGTTATTTAAATTTCGTAGCAGATAAGTTTGATCTTAAAAAGGACATCCAATTTAAGACACGTGTACAGTCTGCTCACTATATTGAAAATACAAAAAAATGGGAGATACAACTTGATAACGGAACAAGTGTTACAGCGAAGTACTTTATCACCGGGGTTGGATGTCTTTCTGCCGCGAATCTACCTAAATTTAATGGGTTAGAAAACTTTAAAGGGGAATTCTACCATACCGGACATTGGCCACATGGGAGAGTAGATTTTAAAGGGAAGAGAGTTGGAATTATAGGTACTGGATCAAGTGGAGTTCAGGCAATTCCAGTAATTGCACAAGAAGCAGAACATCTAACCATTTTCCAGCGTACTCCTCAGTATAGTGCTCCTGCTAGAAATCATCCATATAGTGATGAGTATGTGGAACAAGCAAAGAAAAACTTTTTAGAAATCAAAAAACAAATGCGAGAATCAGCAGGTGGTCAGCCGGCGGTACCCCCAGATAAATCAGCACTTGAGGTAACTCCTGAAGAAAGACAACAAGTCTATGAACATGCATGGGAAAATGGTGGGTTAGGTCTTTTTGCAGCATACTATGATATCACGGTAAACGAAAAGGCGAATGAAACGGTTGCCGAATTTATCCGAGGAAAAATAAAAGAGATAGTTAAAGATCCTGAGACTGCCTCCAAGCTTCTACCAAGCTATTATTATGGTACGAAACGTCCGATTATCGATACGAATTATTATGAAACTTTTAACAGGGAGAATGTATCTCTTATAGACGTAAGGAAAAATCCGATCGAGGAAATTACAGTTTCTGGAGTTCGTACATCTGAAGTAGAGTATGAGTTGGATGCGCTTGTCTTTGCGACAGGCTACGATGGTATGACAGGACCTCTTCTCAAAATCGACATTCGTGGAAAGGACGGTGTTTCCTTAAAAGAAAAATGGAACGGCGGAGCTTCTACTCGAACGTATTTAGGAGTAGCTAACGCTGGTTTTCCAAACTTCTTTATGATTACCGGTCCTGAAAGTCCGTCCGTCTTGAGTAATATGCCTGTATCAATTGAGCAGCATGTAGAATGGATTGGTGACTGCATTGAGCACTTTGAGAAGCATGGTGTTGAAACGATTGAGGCAGCAGTTGAGGCAGAAGAGGCGTGGAGCAAGCATTGTCGCGAAGTAGCAGAGGCAACGCTCTTTACAAAAACGGACTCCTGGTACACAGGAGCTAACATACCTGGAAAACCACGTGGATTCCTGATTTACTTAGGTGGGGTTGGTGCCTACCGTAAAAAATGTGAGGAGATCGCAGCTAATGGGTATGAAGGTTTTACGATTACGCTAACAAACCAAACAGTCGGGTAATAGATAAGAAGAGATTATGTAAGCGCATAATCTCTTCTTTTTTATAGGGAAAAAGGGAATCTGTGTCGAATAAATAGGTAGAACCGCAATCCAGGAGGTAATAAAATGCAAATATTACTGATACGACACGGACAATCAGAAGCTGATTTACTCCATGTACATGAAGGTAGCGCAGATTATCCACTGACAGAAGAGGGAATAAGACAAGCGGTGAAGATGGCGATCCGGGTGAAAAGGGAATTTTCGCCTCAAATGATATGGGCAAGTACCTATAAAAGGGCATCCAAAACGGCTTCCATATTAGCAGACGCCATAGGCTGTCCTATTGAATATGTTCATGAGCTTCGAGAGCATGATAATGGAGAGATGGCAGGTAAGCCACTCGAAGAGATTCCTTTCCCCTGGCACCTACTACCACACGAAAAGTTTGGGGGATATGGGGAATCAGCGATGGAGTTTCGGGCTAGAGGAGAACAAGTCTTTTCACATATTCTTGCGGTAAGTAGGAAGTATGAGCGTATTGCCATTGTTACCCACGGTGGAATGATTTCAAGAATCCTAGAAAGCTTCCTGAACATCCCCTTTGTTCATAAATCCTTTTTTAAGACCGACGATACAGGTATCTCCCTATTAGAAATTACCGAACATGGAAAACTCGTATTGTTTACGAATAGTTCCACTCATTTGAAGGAGTAATAGATAAGTATCTTGTTAAAGGGTGTCTTTTGGCACTCTTTTTATCTATTAACCACATTCTTTTCATCGTATAATGTGACTAGGGTCAGTTATTTTCACACAGGGATAGCGGAGTGATTAACATGCAGGTAAAGAAAATACATATAATCGGTTCTGTCGGGAGTGGCAAAACAACTCTTGCTAAAAAACTTTCAAAAGATTATAACATTCCGCATTATGAATTAGATAATGTTGTATGGAAAAGGTTTCAAACAGGTGATATAAGAAGATCAGAAAAGGAAAGAGATGCATTTTTGAGAAATATTGTAAATAGTGATGCGTGGATCAACGAAGGTATTCATTATCAGTGGGTGACAGAGAGCTTTGTCAATGCTGAACTAATTATATTTTTAGATACACGCTTTTCTAAGCGAACGTACAGAATCATTAAGAGATATTTTCTCCAGCAACTAGGTTTAGAAAAAAGCAATTACAAGTCTACTTTTTCTATGTTTATGCGAATGTTTCGTTGGAATACATATTTTGAAAAAGTAAGTAAACGAGAGATTATACAGATGTTAAAAGAATTCGATGATAAAGTCATTATCATCCGTGACAACAATGAGCTAGAAACATATTTAAGACAGATGGAAGATGGGGAGGTGGAGGATGCAACGGTTAGTCCTACTCAGTGATATCAATCAACTCCATCCAATTTTAGTTTATCGACTGAGAGAACTAATCGGTGGGAAGACATTTACTCTAGGTTACATACCTTCCCAAACGGATAGAGATGGGATTTATTTTAATAAGAGTAAGTCGTTTTTTTCATCCATTGGAATCAACAACTTTGTCTATTTTGATGTGGATGAGGAATACGATGAGCGACGGATGGAGGAGTTGTTACGCTGTGACGGAGTATATTTATCGGGGGGAAACACGTTTTCGTTCTTAGAACGTCTAAAGACGCGTGGGATGATTGAAAATATTCGAAGGATGGTGGAAGCTGGGAAACCACTGATAGGAGTCAGTGCCGGTGCTATCATGATGAGTGACACGATTAATATGGCGGGTTTTATTGATAACAATACTATTGGATTGAAGTACTTAAGTGCCTTGCAATTGGTACCATTTGAGTTTATGCCACATTGGAGCAGGCATCGATCACAACTAGCCCAACTTAGAGAATATTCGAGTCGTACTGGAAAAAAGATTTATGCTTGTTGTGATGGAAATGGAATAATTGTTACTGATGGTGAAGTGGAAGGGTATGGCGATATTGTCGAAATAGGTGTAAAGGAGAAACCACAGTGGAATCTAGAGTATCACAGATAAGATCTTTGGATGTACTAGACAAAGAAGTAGCTAAAATCATACTCAAGTTACAAATCCCCTCTTATATGGTGGAGGCAAAGTTGATCAATTTTTATGACATTCCTCCGCTTAAGGATACAGTGGAAACGCTTCAGAACTGTGGGGAGGAATTTTTTGGTTACTTTATAGGGAATGAGCTTTGTGGTTCTATATCTTTTAAAGTGGAAGGAAAGACTTTGGATATACACCGACTGACAGTAAACCCCAATCATTTTCGAAAAGGAATTGCCAATCAACTTTTACGCTTTATAGAAGAGCAAGTGGAGGGCATTGAGAAGCTCATTGTATCTACTGGATCTGAAAATAAACCAGCTGTCGAGTTTTATTTAAATAGGGGATTTACTATTGAAAAGTTGGTACAAGTGAATGATCAATTGTCACTTACTTGTTTTGAAAAAAAGATTGCCAGGTAGCTGTTTCTACCTGGCAGGTTTGGTTGAGTGAGTGAAAGCGCAAATAAATGGAGTGGATTGCAAATAAATGCTTTTAATCGCAAGTATATTTTTGAAATCGCAAATAAAATTTTATAATCGCAA
>NZ_JAKFCQ010000147.1:0-57200 GCF_036676585.1 Robertmurraya sp. | reverse complement strand
CCACCTTGGTATTGCTTATAAATAATAGAAGCAATCAAGTCGGTACTAAATCCTGGGCCCCCCTTAGTCATTGCCCACACTAAATCAAATGAACGTAACCCACCGATAAAAGCTAGAATAATAACAGAGTTCATGGCTGGTCTGCTTAATGGAACAATGATATTCCAAAACTTATGGAACGAGTTTCCACCATCAATGGCTAGAGCCTCATAATAGTCCTCTGGAATAGACATGATTCCTGCGATAAAGATGACGGTTGCCATCCCTACCCCTTTCCAAACATCTACTAATGCAACAGATAGTAGAGCAATCGTCGTGTCTCCTAACCAATCCGGCCCTGTAATTCCTACAATCTTCAATGCCGTATTAATCAGTCCTTGCGTTGGATGCATCATCATCGCAAAGGCCATCCCAACGGCAATCGTACTTAAAAGGGTTGGAAAGAATACCATAGACCGTACAAACCCGATCGTTTTTAGCTTTTGGCTTAAGAAGACACCTAGTAAAAGTCCTAAGATTACCTTTAACGTACAAGTCACTATTGCGTAAATGATCGTATTTTTAAAACCAATGTTTAACGAAGGTTCTGTTAAAAAAGTTATGAAGTTTTCAAGTCCGATAAATTTCCAATCTGTGAGGGTCCACCATGTCATACTAAAGAAAAATGACATGATCGTGGGCAGTAGGAAAAACACGAAGTATATAATTCCTGCGGGCAATAAGAAGTAATACGTGTACGAGCGATTGGTAAGCTTTGTCATAATGTATTCCCCTTTTCTAGTCTGGTTAGATTAGAAGCCCTGTCTCAATGGACAGGGCCTCATCTCATTTAACCAGCTGATTACCAGCCTTCAAGGCCAAGTTGTTTTGCTTGTTTTTCAACGTCTTTATCGTATAGTTCAGCTCCAGCTTTTGCGTCAGAAATACCGCTTCCTACTTCAACAGCAATTTGAGGAAGGTTCGGACCCTTAACAGGACTTAAGAATTCTAGAGCAGGTGCTGTTTTTCCAGATTCGAAGAATGGGATCATATCTTTTACTGCACCATACACATCATCGGAAAGCTCCACTCCTTTAACTGCTGGAGGTCCTTGTGGCTTAATCTTTTCGTTGTAGAGATCAATTCCTTCTTGCGATACAAAGAATTCCATCCATTTCTTTGCTTCTTCTGGATGCTCAGTGTTTTTATTAATATAAACACCACCTGGTACCCAGACTGTTAATCCATTCTCATCTGCACTATCACCTGGTTGAGGAAAGAATCCAATATTATCTAATTCCTCTGCGTAATTCGCTGATAACATAGGAAGAGCGAAGCTTAACATTGGGTAGTGTGCGCCTTCCCCTTCAGCTAACTTCTGTAATCCTGCTTCATAACCAGTAGCAAGGAAATCTTCATTTAAGTACCCTGCATCAAACACTTCAGCTAACTTTTCAAAGCTACGAAGTGCTCCCGGTGTCTCTGCAATTTTTGCCTTATTTGCTGTGAAATCCTCTGCAAACGTTGGGTGTTGTTGAAGCACATTGTAATTATCTGCAAGTACGACAACTTGTGCTGTCCAAGAGTCTTTGTAAGAACCGATAACTGCTGTTTTTCCAGCTTCTTTTATCTTTTCATTATTAGCCATTAGCTCACCCCATGTTTTCGGAACAGATAGGCCTAGCTCTTCATAAATCTTTTTATTGTAGAACCAGCCTCCTGCCATAAAGCTAGTCGATGGAATACCGTAAACTTTTCCGTTTGAAGACAATGCGTCCTTTGCATCATCCATAATGGTTTCTACAAAAGGTTCTTCTGAAATATCTAAAAAGTTCTGCTCAGGGTTCAATGCTTGGAAAAGAGAACCTGAGTTATACGCCATTAAGTCAGTCATGTCTCCCGTTGCTAAGCGTGTCTTAACGAGGTTGTCTCCTTCTCCCCCACCCGGACGTAATTCATATTCGGTTTTAATGTCATATTTTTCTTCGATCGTATCTGTTACCGCTTTCATTCCATCCAAGTTTGTTTGGTTATCAACGAGGATGGTTAGCGTCACTTGTCCTGAATCTTCTTCTTTGTCTCCTGAAGCACTGTCGTTGTTGCTGCTGCAGCCTGCCATAATTCCTGCGAATAACGCGGCACTTGATAGCACGGCAAAAATTTTCTTTTTAGCCTTCATCTTTTAACTTCCCCCTTATATATAATGATGACCTAAAATCCAATGACAGCTGTCTCGCTTCCTTGTAGGAAGATCAGATTCTATTTTTATGTTTTCCTAGGTTGTTGTCCTTGGATCTATCTTTATTGTAAGTGCTTTCATCGCAATTTTTAATTGTCTCATTTTTTTGATTACGTCCGTATTTTTTGTTTATGTATGAATTTTTCGTACAAAAAAGTCCTGTTCCATTGAACAAGACTATTTCATTTCCTTAAATTGACCTGGCTTGATTCCGACATGCTTTTTAAAAAGCTCGGAGAAATGTCTATAGCTATGATAACCAACTAACTCACTTACCTCAGCAACCTTTTTCCCCTCCGTCAAGAGCTGCTTTGCTTTTTCCATTCGTAACTGAGTTAAGTATTTGATATACGACTCACCCATCTCTTCTTTAAATAAAAGGCTAAGATAGGTTGCGTTCATTCCCACATGCTCAGAAACATCCTGAAGGGTCAGATCTCTAGTAAAATTCGCTTGGATAAAGGAACAAGCACGTTCAACCGCTTCATGCTTATAAGTAGACCGAATAGTAATAGAAGCATCCATGATCTTCTCCAGTTGATCGAAAACCCATGAGAACATATCCTCCTTTGTTTGACATTTGCGAATATCAAGATGCGGCATATAGGTTGGCCATGTTTTATTTGGGTCAAACCCGGTCTCTTTTAGTACTTCTAAACCGAGATAGACAAGCTTTAGGATATCACGTTCAATGACGTCCGGATGAATCCTCCTGCTTTCGATTTGACTGATTAAAGTATTCAGCTGTTCCAGTAATCCCTCTTTATCACCTGCTCGGATATGGAACATAACGGCTTGTTCATGTTTCGATAAGTCGGTGCTATAGCTTGGATGTTCACCAATATCCTCGAATCGATACCAATCTAGTTCATTCATAAACTGGGCGTATCTAAGGGCATGGAGGGCTTCATGATAACTTTTATGGATGTCTAGGAGGTTGGAATATATTTTTCCCGAGCCTACGGTCACTCCAGCCTCTTCCGACCATTTCCTTAATGTCCCCCATAAGTTCTCTTCATCTTTTACCAAATGGCACAGTACCAACAAATTCTCTATTCCATTTTGGAGAGGTATCATTCGATGGTCCTCAATCGGTTCAGGGAGTGGAACAGGTGAGGAAAGGGCCAGAACAGTTACCCCTTCAAGCGTTTTTTCCCCTTGGCCAAAAAGCTCTCTCCACTGTAACACATCACCTTTTCCAAGTAATAAATGTAACGTCTCCTTCTCTAGCCTTTCTTTCTGACTGTTATCTTTTAACACATTGACCGTTTCTTGTTGAGTGATTCGGGTGAGTGTTTTTTCTAAGGCTTCTTTGATGATAGGTATCGTAATTGGCTTCTCTAAGTAATCTACTACACCTAGCCTTAAGGCCTTTTTCACATAGTCAAACTCATTGAATCCACTGAACACAATACATTGCGTCTCAGGTGCTTCCTTTATAATCTCTTCAATAACTTGTAATCCATCTTTTCCTGGCATTCGAATATCTGTAAAAACGATATCTGGTCGATGCGCGTGAAAGATTTTCAGGGCCTCTTCCCCATCAGCAGCAGTTCCCACTAACTCAACATCATACTCAGCCCAATCAATCATTCGTTCTAGACCCTTTAGTACGATAAATTCATCATCAAAAATGACTGCCTTCCGCATGCTCTTGACCCCCTTTAAACTCTCGAAAACGAATTTCTACTTTTGTCCCTTCGTTCACTTTACTTGTAACGGTAAGCTCACTCTCTTCGCCATAACAGAGGAATAAACGCTCCCTCACATTTTGCATACCATAACCCGTTCTAGTGACATCGAGGTCTGCAATTCCTACCCCATCATCCTCTACGGTAAAAATAACCCAACCGTCCTCGAGGCGACCGGTTAATGTAATCGTTCCTTTTCCTACCTTAGGCTCGAGACCATGATAGATTGAATTCTCCACTAATGGCTGAAGAAGTAATTTAAGAATTTCTTTATCTAATAGAAGTGGATCTACTTCCTCCACATACATAAAGCGGTAATTAAATCGTAGGTTTTGAATCGTTAGGTAGTGTTTTATATGCTCCAGTTCTTTGGAGACAGGAATCATATCCTTCCCATTATTTAAGCTTAGCTTAAAGGTTTCTGAAAGGGCCACGGCCATCTTTGCTACCTCATGATTATTTTCTAGCTCCGCCATCCAATACATAGAATCTAGAGTGTTATAAAGAAAGTGCGGCTTAATTTGCGCTTGTAACGCTCGAAGCTCGGCCTCTCTTTCTTTTAATTGCACACGGATTAATTCCTCATTCAACGCTTTATTCTCACCCGTTATTTTTTGAAAGGTTTGCCCAATCGCTCCGATTTCATCTGTTGGGGTATCGGTTTCAGACGGGTGAATCATTCCATTCGTCCAATCAGCTGCCATTTTTCGTAACCTCATAATCGGATTCGATAGAGTTTCCGATAATAAAAATGAAAAGACAAACGCAACAATGGCGATGACTGATGCAATGGAAATCGTCACATTCCTAATTTGATTCGACTGCTTTAATAATTCCTTTTCATTAATCACGTGTGAAAAAGTCCAACCCGTCATGCGATTTTTGTAGTCAGTGACAATATATCCTTCCTTTTTCAAGTCCTTTAATGGAGAGTCGGATTGCTCACTTATTTGAAAGGAACTTGGATATCGATACACATCACGCATGATTCCCTGATCATGGTCAAAAATAAGGAAGGCACTATCTTCACTCTTTTTAAATACCCTTGAAAAAATCGATTTGTTAATATTCACCACTAATATCCCTGTAGTGGCAGGATCGTAAAATTCCCCTGGATCTTTCAATAGTTTGACAGAGGAAAACGTTTTGGCTGATTTATTTCCTTGAAGCACATTATATCCGTAAAAGATCGCCTTCCCATCTTTCTTTACAACTTCTTTATACCAATCTGTATCTTGTATATATTCGTGAAAGCCACCATTTCCATACCGCCCGTAGCTTTCTGACTTTCCATAACACATCCCTTGGAATTCTACATTAAAGATACATACCGACTCGATATCCTGAGTGTCTATAAAACTGCTAGCAATATGATCCTGCAACCGTCTGAGGGACCCATTGTCTACTAATCTCCCACCAGCCACATCAAGCGAAACACTTTCCTTCAACTCTTTTTGAACATCCTTATTCCAAGTGATGATTCGTTCCATATTAATAATGTTGCGGAATAGTAAGTCTGCTACCTCACTCGACGTTTCTAAATGATTTTGAATGGTGGATGTCTGATTCTCGATTAATAGATTCTTCGTAATATTAAAAGAAACAAACCCCAAACCCATTAATGGACCAATGGAAAGAGCCAATATTAAGATAAAATTTCTATAGCGATATTTTTCGTTTTTAACTTTTTTGATAAGCGCTTTCATTTTTATCATCACCTTTTGAGCGAAGAAGTTGTCGAATCTTTTTAAGTAACTATAATACATAGATTTCGGGAATGCTATCGTTTTTTTCAATAAAAAATCTGTCCGAAATTACATTCGGCCAGTACTTTTGTTGCTCTAGAGAGCCATTTAACCCGAATTCAATCACTTTTGAACAAAAATGTTTTCCTTTGAGCTCCTCTTTAGGTGTTTATTTGCGATTCTGATAATTTATTTGCGATTCTAAAGATTTATTTGCTATCCTGAAATTTTATTTGCGATTCTAGAAATATATTTGCTATCCTGAAAACTTATTTGCGATTCATGATTTTTATTTGCTATTATCGGAGCTTATTTGCTATCTCTCATTCCCTTTATTTTTCCAGTCACTTAATTTTCAAAATCCATCAAAATGATTGATTAAAAATGATTAATGACTCCAACAATAAAGAGCTTACAGACATGACCTGTAAGCCCTTACCAAAATTAATATACTTCTTTCCACTCCGCAATATTGCTCGCATCAAATTTGAACGGATCGCCTAGCATGATTTGCGTGCCATCTCCGTCTTCCACTACTTCCTTCTCACCAAGGTCACCAGCTGTGAACTTGTCGCCCACTTTTCCAGTAATCGTTTCGTTCACAAGAGCATCCGCTGCGTATCCTGCTAAGTATCCTACATCAATTGGATTCCATAGGTACATCCAATCACAGACACCGCTTTCAATATACTCTGCCATTTCACTAGGTAAGCCAAGACCTGTTAAGTGAACCTTATCTTTTAATCCTTTATCTGTTAATACTTTTCCAGCAGCCGCAATCCCAACTGTGGTAGGTGCGATGATTCCTTTTAAATCTGGGTATGATTTTAACAGTGCTTCTGTTTCAGACACACTCTTGTCTCGTAAGTCATCACCATATGCTACTTTTACAAGTTCAATATCTTTATATTTTGGATCCTTTAATGTTTCCTTCATTTGCTCAATCCAAGCATTTTGGTTCGTTGCCTGAGAGGTTGCACTAAGTACGGCAATTTGTCCTTTTCCGCCAATCATTTCAGAAATGGCTTCAATTTGTACACGTCCAATCGCAACAGGGTCCGCTTGGTTTACGTGAACCATACGGCTTTGCGCGTTAACAGCAGAGTCAAGAGAGAGAACTTTAATGCCTTGGTCCATTGCTTTTTTCAAGGCTGGTTGAAGAGCATCTGGATCATTTCCTACGATTGCAATGCTATCCACTTTTTGCGAGATCAGCTCTTCAATCATTTGAATTTGAGCTTCAGCTGTTGGCTGGTCTGGAGCTTTTAAAATCGCTTCATGTCCAAGTGCCTCAATGGCTTGCTTAAACCCATCCATTTGTTTTTCCCCATAAGGGTTACCGGTGTTTTTAAAGACGATGGCAAAACGCTTCTTCCCATCCTTGCTACCAGAATCGCCAGATCCCTCGTTTGAGGATGTTTGCGAACAGGCCGCAAGCATTGAGAATACTAGAAAAATTGACAAAAATCCTAGGAACAGCTTTTTCATTTTGTTCTCCCCTTTTTTGTATTGATTTATTTATCTACAAACAGTCGTTGACTGCATTGTATTTATCCAGCGATCTGTTGGTCTTGACTCTTCGGTGGCTTTCCTTTTGCCTTCGCTTTTGGTTTTAGATTAGGAACCATGACTGCTACAATGAGCAACAGTCCAATAATGATCATCAGCACTTGCGCGGGCATATTGATTAGTCCCAGTCCATATCGTAAAAATCCGATGAGGAAAACAGCGATAATGGCACCAATCATTTTTCCTTTCCCACCAGCTGTACTAATCCCACCTAACACCACCATCGCGATCACATCTAACTCGTATCCGAGCGCCACATTGGGTCTTGTACTGCCCATTCTTGATGTTAAAAAAAGAGCCGTAATGGCCGCCATCACACCAGCAAGCGTAAAGACGATTATTTTGATTTTATCTACTTGAACACCCGAGAAACGACTGGCTGTTGGATTATTTCCAATGGCGTATATTCGTCTCCCAAAGGTCGTTTTGTGCAGCAATAACCCAAACAGCACAGCCATCACAACAAAGGCAATCAAGATAAACGGTACGCCGCCAATATATCCCCAACCTAAGAATCCAAACCATTCAGGGAAAGAACCGGCTGATTGATCTTCTAGAATGATATAAGCAATTCCGCGATAGATAATCATCGTTGAGAGCGTAACAATAACGGCTGAAAGCTCCTTAAACCTTACAATCAAGAGCCCATTAATCAGACCGCAAACAGCTCCCACTGCTAGGCAAATCACAACCGCTAACTCCATCGGAACGCCTAAGGTATACAAATGAGCCATCACGACCGAAGCCAAAGCCACTGTAGATGAAACAGAAATATCAATATCACGTAAAATCATAATCATCACCATCGGAAAGACCATAAATGCTTTATCCAGGAACGTCATGGTTGCATCCCGTAAGCCAACACTATCTAAATAGAAGGGTGATAGATTCGTATTAATGACATTAACAACTAGAAACAATAGGATGAGCATCCATTCCCACTGTAGGAAGAAGCCTTTCCATGAAAATGGTTTTTTGTTTACCTGATCCATTGTTAGATTCTCCTCCTCATGAGAGCATTCATATCTACTCCTCGTTTCACAAGTGCATTTAAGACAACAGCGATGAGGATAATGGACCCCTGTATTCCTGTCTGCCAGAAGGGAGAAACATTAATTAACGGAAGGGCATTATTCATAATCCCAATTAACACCGAGCCTAGGATAATTCCTGAGATTTTCCCCGATCCTCCCGCAATATTTACTCCACCAAGTACGCATGCAGCAATGACTGTTAACTCATAACCAGACGCTGTATCTCCTTGTGCAGAAGCGAATTTCGATACCCACAACACTCCAGCCAAACCAGAGAGACCACCCATGATCGTGTAAACAAGCCAGATAATTTTATCATGGTTAATTCCGCTTATTTTTGCTGAATCTGGATTGCTTCCTACCGCATAAATTTGTCTGCCTGTTCTTGTATGATTGATAAAATAGTAGAATGCTACATAAATGAGTACAGCGATTAAAATAAGATTATTGATTCCTAAAAACGAACCCGTTGCAATGCCTTTAAAGCTATCTGGCATTTGATGAGCACTCACCCACTGTCCACCGCTCACCATAAAGGTAAGACCACGGAAGATATACATCATCCCCAGTGTTGCGATGATGGGAAGGACGCCTCCCTTTGAAATAATCGCCCCTAAGATGACCCCACTGACCAACCCAATAAAAGTTCCTAATAAAATGGCCAAGATGGGGCTCAGATTCGGAAAAGCTCCCACCGTTAAGGCAGCAATCATTCCTGATAAGGCAAGAGTTGCCCCGATAGATAGATCAATTCCTCTTGTGATAATAACGAGCATCATCCCCACCGCAAGAATGCTTAAGATTGCCGTATTCGTAATCATGTCATTTATGTTTTCCAAGGTTAAAAAGCTTGAATTTCTCCATTGAATGACGACCGATAGGATGATAATGAAGCCGAGTAATCCGACCTCACGGAACTTTGCGATATTTTCTATGAGCGTTCCTTTTTGTCCATTATTTGCAGTCATACTTCTCCCCCCTTATAAGCCGGATGCCTCGAGCGATTGACCGTCTGTTGGTTCCTTACTCGCCATCGCTGCTTCAAGAATTGCTTCCTGTGTCGCCTGCTTTGCTTGAATTTCTGCTGTAATTCTTCCTTCTCTCATCACGAGAATTCGGTCACTCATACTGATCACTTCTGGCATCTCCGAGGAAACCATGATGACGCCGTATCCTTGTGCAGCCAGATTGCTGATAATTTCATAGATGGCCGACTTTGCTCCAACATCGACACCCTTCGTAGGCTCATCAAGGATAATAATGTCCAAACCCGTCATCAAAAGCTTTGCCACAGCCACCTTTTGCTGATTTCCCCCTGAAAGAGAGCTCACCAAGTTGGCCACACTCGGTGTTTTCACATTCACTTTTTTTGATAGATTGTTAGCATACTCGTCTTCCTTCTTCCGATTCATCCACCCTTTTTTGGATATTAAAGGCAAGGAGGATAAGGTAATATTTTTATCAATCCCCCATGAAAGAATGAGTCCTTGCTGTTGCCTGTCCTCAGGCAAGTATCCTATTCCTTTGTTCATCGCCTGAAGCGGAGTTTGAATGGTTGTTTCTAGCCCTTTGACAAAAATTTTTCCTTTGTCTGCCGGCTCTACACCAAAGATGGCTTGACATACCTCGCTTCGTCCCGCTCCAACTAGTCCGGTTATCCCAATGATTTCCCCCTTACGAAGCGTAAAAGAGACATCTGCAAAAAAGCCTGTTTTCCCTAATCCCTCGACTCTTAGTACTTCGGGTCCAATAGAAGCTTCTACTTTTGGAAACAACTGCTTAATTTCTCTTCCAACCATCGCGACAATTAAGTCTTCATTGGAAATATCATGAACACCCCATGAGCCGATATATTTGGAGTCTCTAAAAACGGTTACCTTGCTTGCCAATCGGTACATATCCTCGAACCGGTGAGAAATGAAGATAATCGATGTTCCACTATCTCTTAACTTCTCCGTTATTCGATAAAGATCTTCACTCTCGTTTCGACTCAAGGCTGCCGTTGGTTCATCCATAATGATGATTTTGGCATTTGTGGACAAGGCTTTTGCAATCTCAACCATTTGCTGCTGTGCGACACTGAGCGTTCCCATAATGGTTTTGGCATCAAAGCTTGCACCTAATTCCTTTAATAATCGGTTGGCTTCCTCATGCATTTCCTTCCATCGAATTCTTCTTGTCCCTTTTTGTATTTTTTCGTGACCCATAAAAATATTTTCCGTTACACTTAAGTCAGGGTAGCAGGTCACATGCTGATAGATAGCAGCAATTCCAACTTTTTGCGCTTCTGTTGGATTTTTAAAATTGACCTCTTTTCCATTCAGGAACATCTGCCCTTCATCTGGCTGATGAACGCCGGTAATGACCTTGATAAAAGTCGATTTCCCCGCTCCATTTTCCCCCATTAATGCATGAATCTCTCCCGGCCCTAACTGAAATTGAACATTATCAAGTGCTTTTACACCTGGAAAGGTCTTCGTAATCCCTCTCAGTTCAAGAACAAAATCAGACATGTCTTTCACTCCTAACCCCTTTTCGTTCTCTATGATCAATACCACTCAACCTTGTGTTGTATACGCTTACACATAGCTTACTTGTTCCTCTCCTATGCGAAAAGGAGAGAATCTTCGGGTAGGGGGGATATTCTTCGGGAGTTTTTGTAAAAATGAAAAAACCTCCCGGATAGGAGGTTTTTTACGACTCGGTTTTTATTTTATCTTTAAATTTAGATGGCACTTCCCCGTAATACTTTTTAAATAACTTACTAAAATACTTTGTGTCTGCGTAGCCAACTTGCTCTGCAATATCATAGATTTTAAGGTCCGTAGTTATAAGGAGCTCCTTCGCCTTTTCTATCCTCGTTTTGGTTACATAATCAAGAATGGTTTCTCCGGTCTGACTTTTAAAATACTCACAAAAATACGTGGGATTCATCGGGATCTCACGAGCAATCTTTTCTATGGTGATATTTACACCCAAATGTAATTTAATCCACTTCTTCGCGATATGAATGGGATCAATTTCATTTTGCTGGATACTATTTTTTCTTATTTGAAAAATTCTTGTCAGCCATCTAGACAGTTCCTCTCGTAAACTCGAAAAGCTTGTTGCCTTCCTAGTGAATTGGATGGCTTCTTGGATAAGGCTAACATCTCCTTTATTACTAGAATCCTTTAAGAGAACGTTGACCAGTTGAACGGAAAGGGATTGTATATACTTCTCTATATCTTGAGGAGACGAAAGACTTTTAAGCTCAAGTAAGTACTTCTGTAATAAATCAAATGCCTCCTCTTCCCTTTCTCCTTCCAAAGAATGAACTATTTTACTGATGACGGAATCCATGCCCTTTATTTCTTTGCCTTTCACAGCTGTTAATTGCTGAAGTTGAGAAAACGTAAAGACTTTATTTCCACCATATAATAACCGGAGTTGCATGAGCGTTTGTAAATGGTTCTTCATGGAAGAAATGAGGGATACCTCCTGAAATTCATCACTTACGGCCAAAGTATGCGTAGACGATCCAGATTGTTTCAACTGAATTTGCAGTTCTCTTGCGACATCCTGCTCCCCTTCATCACCCTCCGTAAGAATCCAATACGTTGACTCTTCTCCTTTCCAAAACCAATACCTACACTTCTTTTTAAATACCCGGTGAATCGTATCCTCAACCGTATTTTTCCATTCTTCTATGGATCCATATTCAAGCGAATGATCCAAGGCTAGATAATAGAGTTTGTAAGCTCCATACGAAAATTTCTTCGTCCACTCAAGCTCCGATAAATCGATTTCCTTTTCTTTTGTCAAATCACTTAGTTGCTGACTTTGCTTTAGAAAGAGTAGTTCCGCATCGGTTTCTTCGTTTTTCTCTTCATCAAGCCATTTTTGTTTTATTTTTGCTTTTACCTTCCCTAACTGCTCTTTGAAATCTTCCCTAACAATCGGTTTAACCAAATAGTCAACGGCTCCTGCACGGATGGCTGTTTGTAAGTATTTAAAATCATTGAATCCGCTAATAACAACCGCTTCAAAGGAAGCCCGTTTTCTTAATGTCTCAATTAAATCCAGTCCATCCATTCCTGGCATTTTAATATCTGTAATTAATAAATCAAAGGCAAACGCCTCTTTTTCGTAGGCATTCAATAATTCAAGCGCACTTGAAAAACTTCCAATAACGTGAAAATCATCTTCATTACTTTGAACTAATCGTTCGATTCCCCTGCGAATTCGATTTTCATCATCCACGACAAGTGTTAGTATCTTTCTAATTTGCCCTCTCCCCCTCATTAAGCAAATCAATTGGTAGCAAAGGAATCCGGATCGTTACCTCCGTCCCAATACCTCCCTTACTCTCTATACGAAGTCCATATTGTTCTCCAAACATCATCGTGATTCGACCATGAACATTGATCAGTCCAAACTTCGAATCTCTTCGACCCATTGGATCCATTTGTAAATATTTACTCAATTCAGCCATGACGTCTCCATTGATTCCGGGACCATTATCTTTTACTGTAAAATGAATCTCTTGGTCTTTTATTTCTATAAAGATTTCCACTTTAAATTGATGAGAATGATCTAGTCCATGCTTCATACAATTTTCAACGATCGGCTGAAGAATGAATTTCGGAGTTAAAAACCTCTTCGTATCCATATGATCTTGAATAGAAAACTCAATTCGGTCCTCAAAACGAATTTTCTGTATCGTCAAGTAATCTTTCATATGCTGCACTTCTTGATCAATGGAAACCATTTTCTCTTTATTGCTAATGGAAAAACGGAGCATTCGTCCAAGAATCGATACCATGTCGACAACCGTATCATTTTCCCCTTCCTCTACCGCCATCCCAATTGTCTCTAATGTGTTGTACATAAAATGTGGATTGATTTGCGATTGTAGCGCATATAGCTCCGCTTCTTTCTGCTGAAGCTTGATTTGGTAGTTCAACCGTATCAAGTCTTTAATTTTTGCCACCATGGAATGAAAGCTTTTTGCTAGCATCCCTACTTCATCGGAACTATTACTCGTTACGTCCACCTCGAAATTCCCTTTTTCCACTTCCTTCATTTGATGAGTTAATCGATGAATAGGACGTGAGACGGTCCATGCTAAAATAACAGAAATGAGTGTCCCAAGAAGGATAATAACTAGAAATACAATGATGGTCGCATTTCGGACAAGGTCCGTTCGTTCGGTTAAATTTTTCAATTTTACACTATGTAGTAACACCCAGCCATCTGGCCCAGCACGACTAATGCTGATCAGTCGATTTTCCTCTTCTCCGGTCGTTCGAAAGCTTCCATTAATCTCAGGATATTTTTGAAACTGTTCATCCATTAAACCAATCTTTTCCGAATCGGTATGATAGATCATTTGACCTTCTTCACTTAAAAGAGACAAATCAGCATTATTAACCGTCTCTAGATTTTCAACCACATTGCTCATAAAGCTTAGGTCGACGGCAATAAACATCGTTCCGAGGTTCATCCGGTTCTCTGTATCTGTTATTTGCCTCATTAATAGAATATAAGGAGGATTTCCTTTAAATGATAATGGCACCTGACTTGGCAAAAGAAAGGATTGTTTCCCTTTTAACTCCAGATCCTGTCCGAACGGAAGCATATCCTCTCCAAAGCCCGAATAAGGAATCTTCGAACTTTCAAACAGTCGATTTTTTGATAAAATAAACGCGCCTAACACATCCGCCTCTCCATTAATATAGGTGCGTGTTAAATAACTATTTACGATAAAGCGATCTTGCAGCAGTGATGATTTATTTTGATAGGAATCTTTTCTTAGCACTTCGATGACTTGATTGGAGTTGTAAAGAAGATCTGGAAGTTGTTTGACGTCAGCTAAATAGTAATCGATGCTCTCATTTGCTTGATCAAGGACCTTTGGGATATACTCACCCACCTGCTCCTCAATCGATTTCGTATATTGAGAGTAGGCAACATAGCCAATGAGACTCATGGGAAGAACCGTTAGCAGCATGTACGTAAAGATTAGTTTGGTCATTAAGCGATAGTTCTTAAAGCTTCTCCACTTAAAAGTCATATTGATCCACATTTTCCTTTGTAAAATCCATGGGTTCGCCCATAATCACCGTGTCTTCTATAACGTGTATCCTCCCTACCTGAGGGACATCTTGTTGATTAGAGGGGTGGACCCCATCGACTAGATTCGTAGCCAGGGCGACTGTTAAATATCCTAATTTTTTCGGACTCCAAAGTGTCACCACTTGTGCGGCACCCACCTTTAAGTATTCGTTCATTGGGTTCGGTGACGACAAGCCTACAACGGCCACTTCTCCCATCTTTCCTTCTTCCTTCACTGCCTGAGCGGCTGCAGGTGGGCCAACGGAAGAATTCCCGATAATCCCCTTGATATTCGGATACTTCACTAGCAGATCTTTGGCTAGCATATACGCTTTATGTGGATCATCATCAGAGGCAACCACTTCAACAAGCTCCATATTCGGGTAATAATCTCTTTGCTGAACCTTGATCCAGTTAAGCCACACATTTAAATTGGCTGCTGATTTTGAACCAGTAATAATCGCAAATTCCCCTTTTTCATCCACATTCCATGCGAGTGTGTCCATTAGATGTCTGCCCAACGTTTCCGGGTTCACCATATTAATAAAAAATTCCCTAGAGTCAGAATGTGTGTCAGAGTCCCATGTGATCACCTTTATGTCCTTCCTTTGGGCTCTTTTTAATACGGGGACCAGTTTGTCTGGATCATTGGCAGAAACGGCGATCACATCCACTTTTTGATCAATAAGCTCTTCAATCACTTTAATTTGCTGAGTAGAATCGGCTACTGTTGGACCTTTATAAATGACCTTCACACCAAGTTCTTCCCCTGCCTCTAATGCCCCTTCTTCCACCGCATTAAAATAAGGAATATTCACGAGCTTAGGTACAACAGCGATCGTATACTGACGTTCCTCTATTTTCTCTGTCTCTCCTTTTACATCCCCTTTAGAATAAACCACTTCAAATTCACCTTTGTTGTTAGTGGTGTTGGTGCAACCGCTTACAAAGACAAGAATAAACAAACCAACAAGCGTCATCGTCCTTCTTGCCATTCTCTCTTCCCCCTTAGAGATCTATATATTCATAATTTTCTATCTAATTTCTTTCATTTTAGCACAGCCTATCCCTGTTTACACTACTAAGAAAAAGGTGTTCTCTATTTTGAACACCTTTTTCTTTGCTTTCCTAATCAGGCTGTCAGTTAGACTCTGAGTTGGTTATCGAGGCCTTTGCTGTCCGAATCTACCCCTCTTTCGGACTCAAAAATTACTTGCATCCACTTTCCTGGCCGATTCAGTCCCTCTTTCGGACTCAAATCTTACTCGCATGAACTTTCCTGGCCAAATCGGACCCTCTTTCGGACTCAAATCTTGCTCGCATAAACTTTCCTGGCCGAATCAGACCCTTTTCGGACTCAAAACCTACTCGCATCAACTTTCCTGGCCAAATCGGACCCTCTTTCGGACTCAAAACCTATTCGCTTGAACTTTCCTGGCCGAATCAGACCCTCTTTCGGACTCAAAACCTACTCGCATCAACTTTCCTGGCCGAATCGGACCCTCTTTCGGACTCAAAACCTACTCGCATGAACTTTGCTGTCCGAATCCACCTCTCTTTCGGACTCAAAACCTACTCGCATGAACTTTCCTGGCCAAATCGGACCCTCTTTCGGACTCAAAACCTACTCGCATGAACTTTCCTGGCCGAATCGGACCCTCTTTCGGACTCAAAAATTACTTGCATCCACTTTGCTGTCCGAATCCACCTCTCTTTCGGACTCAAAACCTACTCGCATGAACTTTCCTGTCTGAATCGGACACTCTTTCGGACTCAAAACCTACTCGCATAAACTTTCCTGGCCAAATCGGACCCTCTTTCGGACTCAAAAATTACTTGCATCAACTTTCCTGTCCGAATCCACCTCTCTTTCGGACTCAAAACCTACTCGCATGAACTTTCCTGGCCGAATCGGACCCTCTTTCGGACTCAAAACCTATTCGCTTGAACTTTCCTGTCTGAATCGGACCCTCTTTCGGACTCAAATCTTGCTCGCATGAACTTTCCTGTCTGAATCAGACCCTCTTTCGGACTCAAATCTTGCTCGCATGAACTTTCCTGTCTGAATCAGACCCTCTTTCGGACTCAAATCTTGCTCGCATGAACTTTCCTGTCTGAATCGGACACTCTTTCGGACTCAAAACCTACTCGCATCAACTTTCCTGGCCGAATCCACCTCTCTTTCGGACTCAAAACCTACTCGCATCAACTTTCCTGTCCAAATCGGACCCTCTTCGGACTCAAATCTTACTCGCATCAACTTTCCTGTCCAAATCGGACCCTCTTTCGGACTCAAAACCTATTCGCTTGAACTTTCCTGTCTGAATCGGACCCTCTTTCGGACTCAAATCTTGCTCGCATGAACTTTCCTGTCTGAATCAGACCCTTTTTCGGACTCAAATCTTACTCGCATGAACTTTCCTGTCTGAATCGGACCCTTTTTCGGACTCAAATCTTACTCGCTTGAACTTTCCTGTCCAAATCGGACCCTCTTTCGGACTCAAAACCTATTCGCTTGAACTTTCCTGGCCGAATCAGACCCTCTTTCGGACTCAAAACCTACTCGCATAAACTTTCCTGGCCGAATCAGACCCTCTTTCGGACTCAAAACCTACTCGCATGAACTTTCCTGGCCGAATCGGCCTCTCTTTCGGACTCAGAATTTACTTGCATCAACTTTGCTGTCCGAATCTACCCCTCATTCGGACTCAAAAATTGCTCGCATCAACTTTCCTGTCCAAATCAGCCTCTCTTTCGGACTACTTTAAATAAAATACCTCTCGTAAAGGTTGGATCGTTTCCGCTTCTTTAAAATCGAAAGATCCTTTTACCATTTTTGAGGTGATGGCATTCCAACGATTACACGCCTCACTCTTTGCGATATAAGCAAAGGCAGCTTCTACATTTTCACATTCAAAGCAATAAAAGAACTGTGTTCCATTTTGAAAGATGGAATAGTTAGTTATACCTGCTTTGCTATGCTCCTCGATAACCTCCTGCCATGGTTCTAAATGCATGTTTACATACTCTTCTAAGCAATCTTCTTTGATTTCCCATGTCCATGCAAATTTATTACTAGCTTCCATGTTTCATAACCTCCTTTATAGTACGACTGTATGACAAGCCATTAGTTCCCCGACTTTTTTAAATAAGGAAGAATTTTCTCCAATCGACAACGCACAGTGATGGGTTGGTGCTTCTTGGAACCATCTCTCCATGTACACGTCTGGATGCTCCTTAAATTTTACTGGTGTTTGTGTATTCCCAATTCGCATGATAGGGCCGTTTGTAGACATTCCTTCGCTGACAATCATCTTTAGCTTTCCATCCCCAGTTTGCGTGACATTTAGTGTGGTAATCGCTCCCGTTTTAACCTTTGCTTCCACACTAACTCCCGATCCTTGCTTTCCATGGTATAGTCCCATTCCACGGAGGATCGGTTTTCCCTCTGAAATAGCTAAATGGAATGGCCCATCATGTCCGAGTAGAATCGTTTCATCCACATAATCCACTACGACAATTTCAGAAAAGCTTCCACCTGTCCCAAGAATATCGCATACTTTCATAGCTATGGCTGTTTTTAAGTCACCCTCACCTGAACAAGGGATTCCTTTCGCCGTTAACAATGAGTGACCGACGATAAAACCTGACTGAAGCCTCTCGTATTCACTGTTAGGTGCTCCATGATAATAGTACGTGAGCGCATCGAGGTCGAATTCCTTCACTAACTTTTCTTGAGCAACAGCCACCTTACATGACCATTCAAGCTGTTCTTGAGTTGGTTTTTTTGCAATTGGATCGGACGGCGAATCTCCACTGATTTCAAAGAAAGTTGTTACTTCATCCATTTTCTGTTTTACCTCTTTGGCAGTTACATCTTGAAGAATACGGTTCAAATCGCACATTTCTAATACTTCTACATGTAGGCCCGTTTGTGCTTGAATCATTGTAAAATCACTATACATATCTAGCATCCCGCTATATGTGTTTCCTAAAAAACCGAAACGACTATGTCGCAATGTGCGAGGAACGGCAGCTGCTCGAACCCATTCGGTAATTTGCTTCCAAGCAGCCACCGCTTCTTTTCGTTCACTCGTGTTCTCATTCGTCAAAGAAATTGCTGGAGTGTAATCAAGTCCAAGCAAACCATTCACCACTCGAAAGGGAATGCCACTACGGTTAAAAGCATTGGCGATTTCAGGAGTCGGGCAGGCACCACAATGGGCAAGCCATTCTCCTGTAGTGGTCGACTCATAATTGATTCGTTCAGTTGGTTGTAAATTCAAAATCACGGCTGGTGCCTTACAAATTTGGTGAACAGGAAGAATGGCAGAACTTGTTGAGTATGTACCTGAATGACAGAATACCAGATCAACATTTTTCTCGTTGAACCACTCCCCCGCACGTCTTGCTGCTCCCTCCGAATCTACCAACCCAAAATTAAAGACTTCGCTGTACACGCTCATCTTTTTTTCAATAAAGCTACCGTACTCAATCAATCTTTCCTTTAATCCTTCAAACTGTCCCCAATACGCTTGCAGACCAATCGTATATAATCCGACTCTTGCTTTTTTTGCCGCTTTAATAGGTGATAAAAACTCCATACTAATGCCCCCTTTAAACTCTAAAAATACCACTCAACCAAATGTATTCGCTTACAAACAATAAAAAACAAAAATCTAGCATAGAATTTTGTCTTTGTTTGGTAACGTTTGTCGATTCTATTTCAAAATGATTAAAATCTAGTATAATTATTTTAAAGAATTACTAAATTTCTTAACTAGGAGTTTACTTACCATGGACAATATATCTCTTGAATTATTACTATTAAATCAAATAGATAAAAAGAAGAAGAAAATGGTTGAAGTAGCTTCTATTACAGGTATGGATAGCTACCAAACATTAAAATGTAGCCAGGAGTTAGACGAGCTATTAAACCTGCATATGAAACACTTTTCTCTAAAGGGAAGTAATGCGTTTAACAGTGCTTCTTGACTCCAAGAACTCGTTCAGGATTATTCCTGACTTTATTCTGATTTAAATCGACAAAATTTTACTAAAATTTCTCAATAAAAAGATAGTAAGGCTATTCATCAATCCTTACTATCTTTTTTCATATCATTCAAATTATCTTGTAAATGCAGCAGGTACTCCACCATCTACAGTAATCATACATCCTGTGGTCTTATCTGATTTTGAAGAAGCGAAGAAGCAAATAGATTCTGCAATATCTTTCGGATAAATATTAACTAGTAATGTCGTACGCTTGCGGTAGTGTTCTTCTAATTGATCTGGCTCAATTCCGTAAGCTGCTGCACGCTCTTCACGCCATCTAGATCCCCAAATAGCAGATCCTTGTAACACTGCATCTGGAAGAACAGAGTTCACACGAATGCCGTACTCTCCGCCTTCCGCAGCGATACAACGAGCTAAGTGTGTTTCAAGTGCTTTTACTGAGCTGTAAGCTGCTGCGTTTTTCCCAGCGTACACTGAGTTTTTCGAACCAACGAACACCATGCTTCCACCAATTGCTTGCTCTTTCATTTGCTTGAATGCTTCACGAGCAACAAGGAAATAACCAGTTCCAAGTACATTCATGTTTAAATTCCACTCTTGTAGAGTTGTTTCATCAATTGGGCTAGAAGTAGCAAGTCCTGCATTGTTCACAATAATGTCTACGCCACCAAATGCTAACGCGGTTTGATTAAAAGCAGCTTGAACCGCCTCTTCATTGGTTACGTCCATTTTCACAGCAAGTGCGCGGTTTGCCCCATATGTCTCATTGATTTCAGCTGCTATCTTTTCTGCTCCTT
Source organism: Robertmurraya sp. (assembly GCF_036676585.1). NCBI lineage: Bacteria > Bacillati > Bacillota > Bacilli > Caryophanales > Bacillaceae > Robertmurraya > Robertmurraya sp. The sequence continues at coordinate 37,034 of NZ_JAKFCQ010000147.1, read as the reverse complement.
CAAGGTTTAAGTCAGCAACAACGACATGTGCCCCTTCAGAAACAAAGCGACGGCATGTTTCACTTCCAATTCCACCTGCTCCACCTGTTACAAACGCTACCTTTCTAGAAAACTCTGCTTCTGCTGGTGCAAGAGAGAGTTTGTATAATTCTAATGGCCAGTACTCAACATTGTACGATTCGTTCTCGCTTAATGAAACGAACTGTCCAAGTGTGGTTGCCCCTTTCATAACAGAAATGGCACGGTGGTATAACGCTCCACTTACACGAGAGTTCGCCACATCTTTCCCAGTATTCACCATACCTACCCCAGGAATCAGGATCACACGTGGGGCTGGTTCAAACATTTTATCGCCTTCATGCTTGTTACGCTCAAAATACTCTTTGTATTCAGCCTTAAAGCTTTCTACCCCTTCTTTAATGGCTGAAACTAGTGCTTCTACATCCTGAGATTGTGGATTCCAATCAATATATAAAGGCACACGCTTGGTATGAACAAGATGGTCTGGACATGCAGCCCCAACTTGAGAAAGCTCCTTCGCATCACGGCTATTTACAAACTCTAGTACATCCTCCTCGCGGTCATAAGTTAAAAGCATTTTCTTTTCTTCGCTAACCGCCCCGCGAATCACAGGCATTACTTTTGCTAGTAAGCTAGTAGCTTCTTCTTCGCTAAGAGATTCATATTGTTTTCCACCAAAAATCGTCTCTTCATTTAAACGATCATTAATAAATTGCTCGGCTTCGTTAATGATTTGAATCGTCTTTGCATATGCTTCTTCAGATGTTTCACCCCAAGTTACAAGACCATGCTTTTCCATTAGAACAAGCTCTGCATTTGGATTATTTCTTACGCCTTCTGCGATCATTTTTGAAAGTGTGAAGCCTGGGCGGATATAAGGTACCCAAACAAAACGATTCCCAAAAATCTCTTCTGCTAACTCTTTCCCATTGTCCGCACAGCAAAGGCTGATGATCGAGTCTGGATGCGTATGATCGACATGATTATATGGTAAAAATGCGTGCAATAATGTTTCAATTGATGCTCTTGGATGTTTGCTATCAATCATGCAATGTGAAAGATACGCAACCATCTCTTCATCTGACATTTCATCGCGCTCAAATAACGGACGAATATCCTCAAGATTTAAACCAGTAAAATTATGCGCTTTCATTGTAGCTAAATCTGACCCGCTTCCCTTCACCCACATCACTTCGATGTCGCGTCCACGGAAATCCTTCTCAACTGTCTTCATAGATGTGTTGCCGCCACCCCAGTTACATACGGCACGATCTGACCCGATTAGATTTGAACGATAAACTAACTCTTCTACCCCTTTTTGTACCTGACTAGCTGCTTCAACATCCCAATTGTTCTTAACCATCCGATTACCTCCGATTGCTATTTGTTATTTTCTGATTTCATTATAATACATGTTTGTTTGTTTTTGAATATAAAAATAGTAAATTTGTTTATTTTTGTTTTATATGAGGTTTTTCAACAAATAAAAACTCTATCGTTTTATTTATATCAACTACTTTTCGACAACTTTCACTAGTCTGAGAAACTATAATTAAATTAGCTACTAAATTAACGTCGGTTCTTAGGGGGTTATGTAGGTGTATGTAGTGAAAAAGAGTGATCTATACAAAACGATTCCTTATTCCATAAGGAAAGCTCAGTCATTTGGAACGAGGTTAAAAGGCTTGATGTTTCGAAAGCAGCCGTTGCATGAGGAAGGTTTGTGGATTGCACCTTGTAACTCCATTCATATGTGCTTTATGCATTTTCCGATCGACGCCGTTTTCCTTGATCAACATCATAGGGTGGTTCATTTAGTAGAAAACTTAAAACCATGGAAATTTGTGTTTCCAATCAAACAAGCACATTCTGTTCTCGAGCTTCCTCCTGGAACGATCTCAAAGTTTCATATCGAAGTAGGCCAATATGTGAATTGGATGTAAATATAAAAGGCTCACTCCTCATTCATTGGGAGTGAGCCTTGCTTTATCCAACAATCTTACGGTATGTTTCATCATCACAAATAATAAACAGCTTTGAACCCTCAGGAATTTTCTCCTTATGACGCCTCGCCACATCAAGAGAGCTACCATCTGAAAGAAGAGTTGCTCCTTTATCAAACAGTTCCATTGCCGCATCCTTATAGGTCTTCCACTCAGGCTTCGCTTGTATTTCATAAATATTGTCGCCATCTGTATTACTTAGCATTTGCTTAAACAATAAACTTGAGCCATGATTGATCGCTGCTTGAGCCATTAATCGAGATACCGAATCATTAGATAGAATAAATTCGTCGACCTTGGCATGCTCGAATAAGGTGATATGATTATCTTTTTTCACTTCAACAATCGTATAAATATTTCGATCAAATTTTTTAGAGATATGTTCGACTCGGGAAGCGGTTAGAAGGGTTTTTCCATCTGAGTACTCGGCGTGGTCATTTCGGTCATCTGAAAAAATAGCCACTGATTTCGCCTCTAAAATATTGGCCTTCATCAAGACCTCTTCTTCTGCTGGATTTCCACTTACAAAATGAAGCCGATCATCTTCCAACGGTAGCTTGTCGGCATGATCCACGACAACGATATCTCTAGTTCGTTCACTTGTAAAAATTTCACCCATCACCTTCTCAAGCTTTTCCTTGGAAGGACTAATTAATATGTAATGACCTTTCCCTGTATAAGACAATTTCCCTTCCTCCTTCAGTTTCCGGTATTTGCTGAGGCTTTCAAAGATCTTCCCAATAATAATCCCCATGGCTCCAATTCCAATGGTATAGATTAAGAGCATGGTAAAGATTCGTCCGGCATCGGTTACCGGAAAGAAATCACCATAGCCAACCGTGACAAGCGTGGTCATGGTCCACCAAAGAGCGTCAATAAATCGCGGGAAGGTCTCCGGTTCGAGTATTCTCATCGTAACGCTACTTACAATAATAAGGAGAATGGCCAATATTCCAGCATGCGTTAAGCTGAGCTTAGACATCTTTGAATAAATTCGGTGCAGAATCCACAAATTCTACCTTCCTCCTTTCATTCCAACCGGAAGATAATACGATAGATTATCCGTTATTTCTCCCCCTACTCGGCATCCAAGGGCAGCGGCTTTTCCGTTTAAAAGGAAGCTTCCTATCAATAGCTTTCCTTTTTGAAGACCCTTTTCACTTTTAAAGTTAACCGTTTGTGACTGCACATATTTCTGATAAACCGCATCATAATTCGTATAATTGCGTTCAGTGTTCGCGTGAGCTAATTCCCCGCCACTTCGAAAAATCTCCACTGTATCTCCTTCTCTTCCAAACGAAGGCTTTTTCACATAGGACAGGTCCTTTTGTAAAAATAGTTCCGCTTCTAGGTACGTTGGAAGGAAATATTCTTCAATCCATTGATGCTCTTCCTCTGTAAAAAAGGGATGTTCCTCTTCATGTAGTCCCCAAATGACTGCTTGCACGGCTTTATTTTGCAATAAAAAGGCAGACGGAGGATTAATGAGAACGAGTTTCCCCTGCTCAACAAGCTCTAATAGCCAGACACCAATCGGATTGTTCTCCTCATCTCGATCAAATAGTAAATTTTCAATAGGGAAGGTTTGACGATACAGCACATCGATTCGTCTGCCTTCTTCGTCGAAAAGACCTGTTCCCTTTTGAATTTGGAGTTGATGAAGGGGTGTGAACTTGGAGGGAAGTCCTGATAATTGCATAAGATATTTGACGGTTTCACGATCTTCGATATTATCCTCGTGTGCGGTAAAAACAATATGAGGCGTAATAAGTCCTTTTCCTTCTAACCCTTCCATAATACTGCTTCTAACGGCTTGCCGTAATCGCTCTTCCATTCCTTCATTTGGATTTTCCAGCGAAAATTCACTGCACACCTCCCCATTCACCGCGAAAAGCTCTTTAATAAAAGTGGGAGTATCCGCATTGATTTCAATACATTTGTAGCCTTTAGTGGTAGGAATGAGGTCAAGCCGAGCGATCACACTCTCGGCTTGATGAGTTTTTAATCGAAGAAAGGAAAGAGTTTCAATCGGAAAGCCCATTTCAATTAGGGTTTCATCCGGAACTTCACGTAACAGTTGACACACCTTAAAGAACACATGCCCTACCCGGTTACTCACCAGTCGAATGGTACGAACTTCTTCCTCTTCTAGCATATGAACATCAAAAAGGGCATACTCTTCCCCATATAAATCCGCCCAAAAGTCGGCAATTCCTTTATAAAACTCTCTTCTTTTTTCCTGATAACTCTTCATCACTCTGAATCCTCTCCAACTTCTTTCACATACAAGACATAAACCCCTCGATCTTCATCAATCTCCGTAGAGGTTACTTGCTTATATCCTAGCCCGGGTACATCTACAATGTCCTTTAACAAATAACGAATCACATCAAAATGGCTATCACACGGAAGTGAGGTAAGGAGCTTGTAGTTCTCTTCCTCTCGAAATCTACGAATCTCTATATGTAGACCCTTTCCATGGTATCCTTTCTCATCTAAAACATGCGGATTTCTCCCCTTATCTCTGATGATTAACTGTTCTTCGTCTCCATCCATTTCAGTAGAAAAGAGCTCATACTGTCTGCCACGCATAATAAAGTACGTGCAAAGCTGTCTAGCATATAGCTCATCCACACCAACTGATGCAGTCGTATATTCATATAACGGGGTATACTCGTCATTTCCCTTATCTAAGTAATACGTTAATCGCTTCATAGGAATCTCCTTTTAGTACGATAGACACTTCGCTACAATAATCCCAATCGCCAACGATAGTGACAAGAGCATCACACCGACGGCACGATTATCTTCCTCAATCGCCTTGGAAATGCTAAAACGAATCGTAATGACCTCGGCTAAAATAAACACCACAATTTGAGCGATGATTCCGATAGCACCCCAAATCACCATATCCACTAAAGAAATCGAATATTCAGCGGCCGCACCAAGGACAATCGCTAAACCGATCACTTTTCCTCCAAGCAAAAGGGCAGCTGATACGTTCTTTTCAGCGATTAGCTTGAACTCCCTAAGCTTTGGTGTACTAAACATAAATAAAATGATCCCTGCGACCATCAGAAGGACTGCCACTCCTAAGTAAGAGGCAAAATTCAAATATAAGTTCATGTATAATCTCCCTTTCTATAATGGGGCTTGGCATTACCCTCCTGAGCTTGTTGTTCCTTTTCCAAATCCATTACTATTTTTCACGGTTCCACTTGACGTACTTCCTTTAAAGGAAGAGCTGTTTTTGTATGAGATATAATCCTTGCTTGCGTAAAGAGCACTTTTTCCTTTGTAATAGCGACCGCCATAAAAATAATGCCCATAATAATTCGAATCGTAATCATCACATTCCCATACACCATCTTCCGCATCCCATTCCCAATCTGAACAGCTTGTGTCCTCTGGTGGATCAGGAATATCCTCTGTATACGTGTACTCCTCCGTAGCCGAGCTACAACCTGCCATTCCTAGGACAAGAGCCGTTGATGTAATACCTGTCATCATTCTTCTTGTTTTTGACATATACTCACCCCACTTTCCTTACTGATAGTATTACGAGGAAACTGCAAAAAAGATTCGAATATACAGAAAAAAGTCCATCCTATTTAGTGAACCTTTTGTATAGGGCGATTCTTCTTTAAGGATAAGACTGAGAGGGAATGAAAATAATATAAGTAATATGCAATAAAAGAGGTAGATAACTTTGCTAAATAAAATATTATTATGGACTATATTAATCGCTCCGTGGTTCACACTATTTTTAATTAAGAAGGAAAATATTAAACGCTTTATGCCTGCAGCATTTTGTGCCTCTTATTTAATGATTATTTATAATGTGGTCGCCAATAATCAGAAACATTGGGTAATTAATGACACAATTATTCCGTGGTTAAAACCCTTATTTGTTTCTGGTGTATTTGGTGCCTTTCCAGTGATAACTTTATGGGTTTTTCATTTCACTTACGGGAAGTTTTGGAAATATCTGATTACTAACATCATCATAGACTTCATGTTTGCTGTTTTTCCTTTACATTATTTGTTTCAAGAAGTTTTAAATATCTATACTTTAGTTACCATTACTCCATGGTGGCGGTTTTTACTATTTGTCTTTTTTTCCCTAATTATTTATGTCTATTATAAATGGCAAGAGACGATGTTCCATTCAAAACTTAAAAGTACATAATGAAAAAACGCTTGGTTATTATCCAAGCGTTTTTTGTTATTTATCATGCTATTTATCTTATGCAAAAGCCGGGATTCTTTCTTCAATCTCTTCTGTTGGTAACGCTCCGATTTTTTCAAGGGTGGTTAAGATATTTCTTCCTTCTCTTACACCGTCCATGATTTTCCGGACTCCCCAGCTGTCGCCAATATTGAGTACTTCAATATGCGGGAAATACGATTGAAGGTCGGCAAGGATTGGATTTTCCGCCTTCATTCCTAAGCAGACAAATCCATAATCAAAATCAATTGTTGACTCTTCTCCTTCGTAGGACACTTTGAAGTGATCCTCAGCTACCTCCATCAGAGAAGTATTAACTCGTACGTCTACGTTTCTTTCTTTTAGCATCGTCATCATGGAAATGCGTGTAATATGGTCTAAATCCTTCCCAACGAGAGGCATTCTCTCAACCATCGTGACTTCTGCTCCTCTTTCTGCAAAGAATTCAACGACATCCAAACCAACAGCGCCTCCACCGATAACAGCTACCTTTTTACCGATGAACTCTTTAAAGGAATCCACTTGTTTTAATAACCCAAAAATCGAAAACAGCTTTCCATTTGGCTTGTCGATATGCTCGTGAAGCCCTTTGATTGGTGGTAGAAGAGGCGTGGATCCCGTAGCATTCACGATCACGTCCGGCTTATAGCTTGCGATTAGCTGTATATCTGCCTTTGTGTTTGTAAAAGGAATCAAGTTCGGTAATCTTTCACTTCGTTTCACCAAGTAATTAGGGAAGTCCTCGATTCTCTTCTTCTCTGGTAGTCTTGAAATTTCTCTCGCTAATCCACCTAAATAAGGCTTCTGTTCAAAAAGAATCGTTGTGCAGCCAACCTCTGCTGCCGTACAAGCCGCTTCAAGTCCCGCTGTTCCACCACCTATAACAACGACGTTCACTGGTCTAGTGATTTCTCTTTCCTTGTACTCATCACCATGGAATAAATCCGGATTGATCGTACAGCGAATCGGACGATTCAAAGCAATACGATGTCCTGCACAGCCAATATTACAAGAAATACATTTTCTTAAAAACTCTTCCTCACCTGCCTGAACCTTCTTGACCCAGTTCGGCTCTGCAATCAAGCCACGTCCCATCCCGATTAAGTCGGCTTCTTCATTTTGTAAAATCGATTCAGCTATTTGTGGATTTCGAACATTTCCTGTTGCGATCGTCGGCTTATTAAATTTGTCTCTTACTGCCTTTGCCATATAAGAACGCCAGCCATCAGGTAGGTTCATCTGGTCAATTTGGAATTGAAGCGTATCGTTCAGTGCAGCAGACACATTAAAAATATCTACTCCTTCACTTAAATACTCAAGGATATTTAACGTATCTTCTAACGTGTTTCCACCCTTTACAAATTCCTCGGCGCTAAATCGTAAGCTTATTGGGAAAAATGGACCCACTTCTTCACGAATACGGTCAATCACCATTCGAACAATTCTTGCACGGTTTTCATAACTTCCACCAAACTCATCTGTGCGCTTATTGTAGACAGGAGATAAGAATTGGCAAAGAAGATACGAGTGTCCTGCATGGATTTCTACCGCATCAAAACCAGCTGCCACTACTCTCTTGGCTGCCTTTCCGTACTGATTCACGATTTCTAAAATCTCATTCTTATCAAGAGATCTCGGAATTGCGCCACCCGTCTTCGATGGAATATGGGAAGATGACACCGGCTGACCACCAATCCGATCAGGTACCGCTGAAGCTCCAGCATGGTTAATCTGAATGGCTACAGATGCTCCATACTTATGCAATCTTTCCGTTAATCGATATAAGCCCGGAATAAATCGGTCTTCATCAATTCGAAGCTGTGTCGTGCCGTTTGATCCGAGTGGAAACGCCAAACACGCATTTTCAAGAATAATTAATCCTGTTCCACCTTTTGCTCGTTGCTCGTAATACGATATATGTTCATCTGTGATTTCTCCGTTCGGCCCTGCAAAATTTGTTCCCATTGGAGGCATAACAATACGGTTTTTCAACGTCATTCTTTGAATCGTTATTGGTGAAAAAAGCTTTTCATAATTTGACATTTTTTAGCCCTCCTATAATTTATGCTCAATCATTCACATACTTTCACTCATGTTGCTCAATACTTCACAAGTTCTATAAAGTTATTATAATCCTGTCAAAAGCATAAGACTAATTGATATTTTAGGAGGGATTGATAGGCTCTACCTATCAAAAAAAGCCACTATGGTCAGTGGCTCATTTCGTCTCTTTCCCATGGTAGCTTAGTACTTTCTTTCGAACATACTCTAGATGGAGATACATTTTTTGAAATGCTTCTATCGGATCTCTTTTTACAAGTGCATCGTAAATTGCTTGATGATGCTCAAGCGTTAATTCTTTTTGTCTTACCTTTATTTCACTATCAATTTTTTTATGTGTGATGATTAATGAATCAATCATCCCCTCGACCACTGGGTTTTCTGCGCTCAAGGCAATAATGCGGTGAAAGTCCTCGTCAGCCTGACTATATTGATTGTATTTACTTTTTTCAATATCTTCTATTGTATCCTTCAATCTCGCTAAATTCTCTGCACTAATTTTCTCCGCTGCTAACGTAACGAGTCCTAACTCTAATGCCATCCGTGCCTCTACGATGGCTTTCAGGTTGTTCGAGGCTAACGCAAGCATCACAGAGAAAGGATGACTGCTAATTTTATTGTTTATAAACGTTCCTTCTCGCGTTTTTCTATGAATAATTCCAAGTGTTTCTAAGGAACTTAGCGCTTCTCTTAAAACGGGGCGACTCACGTTTAGCTCTTCCATTAATTGCATCTCTGTTGGAAGTTTATCACCTGGATGTAACTGGCCATTGCTTAAAAGTTCTACAATTCTTTCGGTTACCTGTTTGGATAATGTGTTTCTATGGACTGATTCAAAATTGATTCGTTTAGGATTTTCCATCCTCTCGGCTCCTTGGACATAACATGTTTGTAAATTTATTATACCTTATCGCTATAAGGGAAAAAGATGAAATAAAGGACAATATTTTAATAAAACTGACCGGAATTAAGTACTTTTTGATACTTTGGAGGGCTATTTTACCGAATGAAACTACTTTTTGGCTGGTTTCCCCCTCGAGCTCACTCCTTTTAGGTATTTATTTGCGATTTTTGAAATTTACTTGCGATCCTGGGAAAATATTTGCGATTCCCGGATTTTATTTGCGATTCTACGAATTTATTTGCGATTACCGATATATACTTGCGATTCTACAAATTTATTTGCGATTCCCCATGACCTCCTAAACAAAAAAGCGTAGCTGTCATCACACCACAGCTACGCATACGATCATCTAAACAACATTAAAACTCTACAAACATTTTCCACTGTTCTACAAAGGTTTGTTTCTCCAGAGGCTAATACTTCATCCACAGAAGCTACTCCATTTACAATTCCAAAGATCGCAGTAAACCCATTTTCGTACAATACTTCTACTCCATCTCCTACCCGTCCGGCAAAGGCAATGACTGGAATATTATATCGATTTGCGACGGAAGCAACTCCAAAGGGGGTTTTTCCATACAGGGTTTGATGATCAATGCTTCCCTCACCAGTAAAAACAAAGTCTGCTCCCTCAACTTTTTTGTCCAGTCCCGTAAACTCAATGACCAAATCGATTCCTTTTAGTAGCCTTGCATCTAAAAAGGCAATGAGTCCGGTTCCAAGACCTCCTGCTGCACCAGCCCCAGACACAGTGGCTACATCCTTTCCAAGCTCTTTTTGAATAAGCGTGGCATAATGAGCCAGGTTTTCATCCAGTTGTCGAACCATATCCGGAGTGGCCCCTTTTTGCGGTCCAAAAATAGCAGAAGCTCCATTTTCTCCCGTTAAAGGATTGGTCACATCACAAGCCACATCCATTTGGACATCCTTGATTCTAGGATCTAATCCACTTACATCAATAGAATGCAGTCTGCTTAAAGCACCACCGCCAAAGGGTAGCTCAGCACCTGTTTCGTCTTTAAACGAAACCCCTAGTGCCTGAAGCATGCCTACACCACCATCATTTGTTGCACTTCCACCAATTCCAATCAAAATCCTTTCTGCCCCTTGATCTAAAGCATGTTTGATGAGCTGGCCCGTTCCGTAGCTAGTGGTCACTAAGGGATTTCGATCGGCTGACTTAATCATTTGTAAGCCACTGGCACTTGCCATTTCTATAATAGCTGTCTTTTCTACCATTCCATATTCCGCAAGAACTGTATCTCCTAAAGGTCCAGCGACTTCTGTCTTGAGCAACCGGCCATTTTCCAAGCTAACCAGTGATTCCACGGTTCCCTCTCCACCATCAGCCATTGGGACAATGACACATTCGGCGTCAGGAAACACTTTTTTTATTCCTCTTTCCATCGCTAAGGCGGCTTGTTTTGCTGTTATACTTTCCTTAAAGGAATCCGGAGCTAAAACAAATTTCATACCCATCCTGTCCTTTTCTTCAATTTCTATTTCTTAGTATGCAAGGTGACTCTTTGTCACCCTGTGCAATTTATCGCACTAGACAAGGACGCTTGTTATCAAACTTCCATCCTGGAATTAAATATTGCATACCAACCGCATCATCACGAGAACCTAATCCCATATTGTTGTACACTTCATGTGCCTTCATGATTTGATCCATATCTACTTCAACGCCCAAGCCTGGCTTGTCAGGTACAGTAATATCACCATCAACAATCTTAAATGGTTCCTTAGTTAAACGTTCAATTCCTTCCTGCCAAATCCAATGCGTATCGATAGCCGTAATTTCTCCTGGTGCTGCAGCAGCAACATGAGTAAACATGGCTAATGAAATGTCAAAATGGTTATTAGAATGTGAGCCCCACGTTAATCCCCACTCATTACACATCTGTGCAACACGTACTGATCCTTGCATGGTCCAGAAATGTGGATCCGCAAGTGGGATATCGACTGACTGTAAGGAAATAGTATGACCCATTTGGCGCCAATCTGTTGATATCATGTTCGTAGCAGTAGGAAGTCCCGTTTGTCTTCTAAACTCGGCCATAATTTCACGTCCAGAGTATCCATTTTCCGCTCCACATGGATCCTCTGCATAGGCTAAAATACCATGCATATCCTTACAAATCTCAACTGCTTCTTTTAAAGACCATGCTCCGTTAGGATCTAAAGTGATTCTTGCATCAGGGAAGCGCTCCTTCAATGCTTTAATCGCTTTGATTTCTTCTTTCCCTTCAAGAACTCCACCTTTTAGCTTAAAATCCTTAAATCCATATAATTTCTGAGAAGCTTCCGCTAATCGAACAACCGCTTCAGGTGTTAATGCTTCCCCATGACGAATGCGATACCAATCTTCACTCGCTTCAGGGTCAGCATAATAAGGTAGATCCGTTTTATTGCGGTCACCAATATAGAAGAGGTATCCAAGTGTTTTTACTTTGTCTCTTTGTTGTCCTTCGCCCAGTAATGCAGCAACCGGCACATTTAAGTGCTTTCCTAACAAATCTAATAATGCGGCTTCGATGGCTGTTACAGCATGGATGGTAATACGCAAGTCAAATGTTTGTAACCCACGCCCAGCTGAGTCTCGCCCAGCGAATGTATCACGTACCTTATTTAAAATATTATTATAGTTTCCAATTGATGAGCCAACTACTAAAGGTTTTGCATCCTCTAGAGTTTTTTTAATTCCTTCTCCACCTGGCACTTCTCCTACACCCACATTGCCATTGCTATCCTTTAAAATAACGACATTGCGAGTAAAATAAGCTCCGTGAGCTCCGCTTAGATTAAGAAGCATACTATCATGACCAGCAACCGGGTATACTTCCATTTCAGTAACAACAGGAACCACATTGACTTTATTCAGCACTGTATTCATCTCAACTTTCTCCTATCATATGGTTTTGGTTTTTATCCGGAGGAAGTAGCTCCTGCTCTTCCTCCTAGAAATTCATTAACGCTTAACTTCTACATTCGCTAATTTTTCGTAATATTTTACTAGACTGCTATGATCTTCAAACTCATAACCATCCGCTTTAAGTGCCTGCATCATTTCCATTACTGAAGAGGTAAGTGGAAGAGGAACTCCAACCTCATGGCTTGTTTCCAATACGTTTGCTAGATCTTTTATATGAAGATTAATACGGAAGCCAGGGTCAAATTTACGATCTAAGACAAGTGGAGCTTTTGCATCAAGAACGGTGCTTCCTGCAAGGCCTCCACGAATCGCTTGATATACCAATTCTGGGCTTACTCCCGCTTTTGTGGCTAAGACAAGTGCTTCACTCATAGCGGCAATATTAATGGCAACGATAATTTGGTTGGCTAGCTTCGCAATGTTTCCTGCTCCAATTTCACCGACATGAACGACAGATCCAGCCATTGCCTTCATCAGGTCATAGTTTTCATCAAAGATTTCTTTATTCCCACCAACCATAACGGATAGTGTTCCATCAATTGCTTTTGGCTCTCCCCCACTAACAGGTGCATCAAGTAGATACATGCCTTTTTCAGCTAATTTCTCACAGACCTCTCTTGATACAAGTGGTGCAATGGAACTCATATCAATAATGGCTAAGCCTTGTTTTTCTGCTTCAATGATCCCGTTTTCACCTAGTACGACTTCCCTTACCTGCGGAGAATTAGGAAGCATTGTAATGACAACATCACTTTTTAGTGCAATGTCTTTTGGAGTTGTTGCCACTTCTGCACCAAGGGCTGATATTTCATCTATCACCGCTTGATTTCTATCTAAGACAACTAATTGGTACCCTGCTTTAATTAAATTTTTACTCATTGGTTTTCCCATAATTCCTAATCCAATAAATCCAATCTTCTTCATAGTAAACTTCACTCCTAGTATTATTTTTATTTGGTATTAAATGAATAGATTTAGTAGTAATACTCCAGCCAAGCCTAAGATAGCAAGGGCAGTTGTATACGTGGTTCTCGTTTTAAGCGCTTCTGGAACAGTAAGATTTAGATATTCTTTATACATCCAGAATCCAGGGTCATTTACGTGAGAGAATGCTACACTTCCACTTGTAACCGCAAGAACCATAAGCTCCATACTAATGCCTGATGCTTGTGCAATTGGTAATACAATTCCTGCAGCTGTCATAACAGCTACTGTTGCTGACCCAAGTGCAATACGTAAAATAACCGCGATCAACCAAGCCAAAACAATCGGTGAAATATTCCAGCCACTAGTTAGTTCTTGGATGTAATCAGCTACACCGCTATCCACTAACACTTGTTTAAAAGCTCCGCCCGCACCAATTACGAGGATAATCATCCCCATTGGTTTAATGGCATTCGAACAAGAATTCATTACATCCTTTAAAGAACGACCCATTTTAGGTCCAAGAATATAAATGGAAATCAGTAAGGCAATCAGTAGAGCAATTGGGGCTGATCCAAAAAACTCCATATAATGTCTAAATGCATGATCTTCTGGTAAAGTGATTTCTGTTACGGCTAATATGGCCATTAATGCTACTGGAATTAATGCGGCAGAAATACTCGCTCCAAAGCTTGGCATTTCATGTTCCTCAAAGATTTTGCTTGTGCCTAAACCAGCTGGGATGCTAGGGTTTAAGTTTTTAACAAATGGTAATCGAGGCCAAGTTAAGGCAATAAAGAAACCTACTGGGATGGCAATGATTAGACCGTATAATAGTGTTAAACCTTGGCTTGCACCAAAAACTCCTGCCACTGCTGATGGTCCTGGATGTGGCGGTAAAAAGCTATGTGTAGTGGATAATCCTACTACTGTTGGCAAAGCAACCCAAAGCAAGTTCATTCCTGTTTGACGTACGATCGTGAAGACTAGAGGAATTAATAGAACAAATCCCACTTCAAAAAACATGGTAATTCCAAGAATATAAGCGGCAAGTAACATCGCAATTTGCACGCGTTTTTTACCCATTTTGTCAATCAAGGTATTAGCAATTCGCTGAGCAGCCCCAGCATCTGCCATTACTGTTCCTAACATCGCACCAAAGCCCAAAATGAGAATTAAATCATCGACCTGTCCGCCAATTCCATCTACGATTGTTTCGAGAATGGTGTTTATATCCATTCCCTGCAAAATTCCTACAAATAAAGAAGCTAATAATAATGCGATAAACCCATTCATTTTTAGCGGAATCATAAGAACTAGTATTAGCGCAACACCCAATGCAACATATAATAAAGGCATTTTTTATCTTCCTTCCAACAGGATTATATTGTTTGGTAGATCTCTAAATCTTTTAAGACATTTTCTAATTGTCTTCTGCTTTCTGGAGTCATTTCTGCAGCTGGCTCGAATGCATAACCAACATCAACACCAACCATACGTAATCCCTCTTTTAGAACAACCGGGAAAGTAGCTTTGTCGATACAGAGTCTTAATGGAGCAAGCTTGAACTGTAACTCTAGTGATTTCTTATAGTCCCCAGCCATAAATGCATTGTAAATATCTGATACAAGCTTCGGTGCAATATTAGCTGTACTTGCAATCGCTCCTGTTGTGCCATGGCATAGTCCTGCGTAAATGAGAGTATCTCGGCCAGCCATTACAGAGAATGTATCTCTATCAGTTACTCGAAGATATTCTGCCATCCTCGTCATATCACCACTGCTGTCCTTAATTCCAATAATATTTTCAAATTTACTTAGTTCTTCACAGGTCGCCACTTCAATCTTCACCTGGGTTCGTGCTTCATTTCCGTAAAGAATAATTGGTAGATTGGTAGATTTTGCAATCGTTTTAAAATGCTCTGTAAGTTCGCTCTGAGTTGGAGTCATGAAATATGGAGTGAGAACAGATAGAGCTGAAACTCCGCCTACTTCTTGAACCATTTGAGCGGTTTGAATACAATCTCTCGTAGTAATTTCACTTGCTCCACAATAAACAGGGACTCGACCATTCGTATGATCGACTGTTATTTCAACCACTCGGCGCTTTTGTTCATTTGTCAGTCCGTAGATCTCCCCGCTACTTCCTAAGATAAAAAGGCCATGAACTCCTCCAGAAATCGTGTAATCGATTACATTACGCAACGCATTCTCTAATAAATTTCCATTACGATCCAAAGGTGTAACTAATGCAGGAATCACTCCAGTAGGTTTAAACACGTTTGAACTCCTCCTTGGTTTTTCATTTTAATTTGATAAGCTGATAGCTCTTGGTTATGTGACTAATTTGTGAATTTATTCACAAATTATGTTTTATAAAGGTTATTATTTTTTACTATTTCAATACTAGTAATCTAATAATAACCTTATTAAAAGCGTATTTGAGTGTATAAAACGAACAAATTGAAGAACGATACGGTCTAGTAAACGGTTTGAAATTTTAGATTTATCCTTCTTCGGCTGGTATTAGTCATTTCAAGAGCCTTACTAATAATCGATCGACTAAACATCTTACCGGAAGTCAAGTGACTTCTTTTCAAACACTTCTCTCAGTTTTTTCATCTTTTCATGAAAAACGCGGTAACCGTTTACAACACCTATTGTATAATTGTCTTACAAATAAATCATCAGTCAATTTAATAATGTTTGGATCTTTTTTTTAGGCAAATGACCAAAAGAAAAATCAACCTTACATTTATGAGGGGGGCGAATGCTTTGAAGATAACGCAAACACTTGCTCAAGAGATCACAAGGAAGGTTATGAATGTGATTCCTTACAATGTTAATATTATGGATCACATGGGACTCATCATCGGAAGTGGAGACGCACACCGAGTCGGAACCTTTCACGAAGGAGCAATGGAAGCCATTCAATCTAGAAATATGGTATCCATATGTGACTCAGGTCAGTCTATCAAGCCAGGAGTCAATATCCCGTTTCAATTTAGAGACAAAATTGTTGGGGTTATTGGAATAAGCGGGGATCCTCAATATGTTGCACCTTTTGCAGAACTTGTTAAAATTACCGCTGAGTTATTAATTCAACAACAATTTATGTACAAGGAAAGAAGAATCAAGGAGCAGATGAAGGAGGAATTCTTATATCAATGGGTTTATCGAGTTGACCGATACGATTCACCCTTTATGGAAAAAAGTAAGACTCTTGACATCGACCTTTCATTAAAAAGATTCGCCATGATTGTAAAAGGAATAGATGTAACGGACAAAATACAGCTAAATAATCAGGAGTTTCTCTTTCGCCTAAGTACAGATACACTTCTCTATATTGTTCCAGAAAAAAGTGAAATGCTAAAACGAATAGAGCCCATAGTCAAACAAGTTAAAGGAAAGATTGGTATTGGTACTAGCCATCAATTGATTGCCCGATCGATCGCGGAGGCAAAAAGAGCACTTGAGATTTCAGAAAAGCTCTCTATAACTAACGAGCTATCCTTTTATCATGATTTCCAATTTATTGATTACTTAATTAACAGTGAAATAGATATAGAGGATACTGTAACGCGCTTCAAAGAACTTGAGGGAAATCCAAAAGGAATAGAACTGATTGAGACATTAATGTGCTTTATTGACAATAACGGAGATATGAACACGACCTCAAAACAGCTTCATATTCATCGAAATAGTTTAACCTACCGCTTACAAAGGATTGAATGCTTAACCAATAAAAATCCAAAAAATTTTACCGACTTATTTCAGCTTTATACGGGATATCTCAAATATAAAATAAAATAATAAGCAAGGTAGCAAAAACGTCTACCTTGCACCCTTTTAGTATGTTTTTACCGGAGGTGCCTCATAATTCCTAAATTGATCTAGTAACCCTGCCGGTTCTTCATTAATTAGTGACATGGAGCGATATTGATCCTGGAGGAACTGTTCTTTATTCATATGATTAAGTAAAGCGACTAGGGGATCATAATACTTGTTTATATTTAAAATACCAATCGGCTTTTTATGTAGTCCGATTTGTGCCCAAGTAAAGACTTCAAAGAACTCCTCCATCGTCCCAGCCCCACCAGGTAACGTGATAAAACCATCTGCTAACTCCGCCATTTTTGCTTTTCGTTCATGCATGGTGTCTACAACAATCAGTTCTGATAGGCTTTTATGAGAGATTTCTCGTTTATCCAAGATACTTGGCATGACTCCAATGGCCTTGCCACCAGCTGCTAATACAGAATCAGCTACCGCTCCCATCAGACCGATACTGGATCCACCGTAAATTAGAGTAATGCTTCTTTTAGCCAATTCTTTTCCTAGTTCCTTTGCTTTTTCCATATAAATATCTGAAGCTCCGCTACTTGATCCGCAATATACAGCTACTGATCTTATCATCTTGGTACCCCCTATCTGTTTACCTATAACTGCCTGAAAAAAGGTCCTCATATTACAACTTATTCTGTGTCCATTTATTTTTTCCTTCTATATTTAGTTCAGAATGTTTTTCACATATAAAAAACCATAATACTAAAAAGTATAGATGGCTTATGTACAGATTATTAGGGTCTTAGAGAAACGATTTCTGGTTACTGCCCTTTTCTACAATCTATACTTTTTAAAAAATTTCGAAACATACCCCCAAAACCTAAAAATGATTCCCTAAACTTTTAAATGATAGTCAATTTTTGTCGAAAATTATATGAAAGAACAAAAGGATATATTCAATGCTTTGGATTTTTTACAGATGTTAATTATATAAAAATCTTAAAATAGTAATACATTTCGGCACTACACCTATGAGGAGGAGTCTATGTGAATCGAATTTTCAGGTGGATTGTCAGATCATTGTTTGCACCCGTCACTGGAAATGCAGGATCGGTTGCTAGTACACTGGGTTTTTTTCTGGCCTTTTTACCCTTTGATTATTTAAGAATTCCATTATTGGTTGCTTTTTCACTTTTGTTACGTCTGAATATCATTGCCTTATTTCTTGGGATGTTGATTACAATTTTTATTCCTAACATTAGTCACTTACCATTTCTAGAATTAAGTTTTTTAGAAGATTACTGGCTATTTTCTTCCCTACTAACGAAAATACAAGCTTCACAAGTTATTGTATCAGGGGTTTTTGGAGGCTTGATTGGTCTTGTCTGCTATTTCTTCTTCCATTGGTTTTACAATTTAGGGCTAAAAGAAAGGGAACGAAATCAAGAGCATGTTTTTCTTGATCCAGCAAAAAGACGTTGGTCTATTATTAAACGGATGGGTGTAGGATTTACTATTTTAACTGTATTAGTATTAACTATTTTTATTGAAAGCCTCACTACGAATCCAGTATTTCCTGAGCTGCAAATGAATAATAGCACAGCAAAGAGCGAGATTGAGCCAATTAATACAAGATTCAGTGAAGAAGAGCTTCCTTTACAGATTCAAAAAAACAATTCTCCCCCCCTTCTTCAACAACCATTGAACGAGAAACAAATGACGAGTAAACAAGAAGTGTATGGTTTTTACGTCAATTGGGACGAAAATAGCAAAACTTCTTTCAAACAGAATATAGAAACTATGACAACAGTCGTACCGGAGTGGCTGCAGCTTACATCTGACCTTACCCTTAAAACCAGCACTGATCGCTCTATTGTTGCAGAGGCAAATGCACATAATATAAAGATTCTCCCATTAGTTAATAATTATATTAATAATAAATGGGATGGAGAAGTAATGCATAGGTTATTTACTACTCCTGGCGCAGAAGATCATTTTATTAAAGATCTATTAGCTTATGTGAGAACAAATGACTTTGACGGTATAAATATAGACTTTGAAGAAATCCATCAAAATGATAGAGATCATTTTACTCATTTTATGGCTAAAGTGTATAAAGCATTTCATCAACATGGTCTCATGGTGACGTTGGATG
This sequence comes from Robertmurraya sp., assembly GCF_036676585.1. Classification (NCBI taxonomy): domain Bacteria; kingdom Bacillati; phylum Bacillota; class Bacilli; order Caryophanales; family Bacillaceae; genus Robertmurraya; species Robertmurraya sp. The sequence goes on along the minus strand of NZ_JAKFCQ010000147.1, from coordinate 18,018 downwards.
TCCCGCCAATGAACAATAGTTATGATTATGAATCTTTAGCAACTAGCGCTGATCGCATGATTATCATGCTCTATGACCAGCACCATCCTTTGAGTATTCCTGGACCTGTTGCTCCATCTGATTGGGTAAAGGAGAGCTTAAATCAGCTGGCTATCCCATCCGAAAAATTAATTGTGGGCTTAGGAAGCTACGGTTACGACTGGGAAGAAAACTCCAACCAACCAGCAGCTCCGATGACGTTCAGCGATATTATGGATTTAGGGATTGGAACCAATCTCAAAATCCATTGGAATCAACAAGCTGGGAACCCTTATTTGCGTTACAAAAGAAATGGAAAAAATCATACAGTTTGGTTTTTAGATGCTGCCACATTTTATAATCAAATGAAGGTATCAATTGATAGTGGGTCAAGAGGAATAGCCGTTTGGCGTCTCGGTTCTGAAGATCCTTCTATCTGGAATTACATCAATCAACCAAAGGAAATGATTAATCCATCAAACGCCGTGGAAACCTTAGTTAGCCCTGAGCACGTTCACTATTCAGGTGCTGGGGAGATATTAAAAATTGATTCTTCATCGGGAAACGGGAAAAGAACCATTCAATTGGATTCATATGGGATGATTCAAACCGAAAACTATAGTAAATTACCAAAGCCTTTAGAAGTGGTTCGGTATGGAAAGCCTCAAACGAAGGAAATCGTCCTAACCTTTGATGACGGCCCGGATCCAAGCTATACACCACAAATATTGGACATTTTGGACAAGCATCATATTAAAGGGACCTTCTTTATTGTTGGAGAGAATGCTTTGCTCCATCCAGAACTTGTTAAAAGGATGCATAATGAAGGTCATGAAATTGGAAACCATACCTTTACCCATCCTGATGTCTCCTCCATAACACCATTTCAAGCAAAGTTGGAGCTAAATGCAAATCAGCGTTTATTTCAACAAATTACAGGTCACTCGATGACCCTTTTCCGCACACCGTATATGGATGATATGGAGGCGAACTCAAAGAGCGAACTTTCACCTATGTTACAGGCACAAGAAATGGGTTATACCATGGTCGGAGAAGCGATTGACTCTAACGATTGGCAAGGGCTTACTAGTAATGAAATTGTGAATCAGGTATTGAATCAACTGCCAGAAGGAAATGTAATTTTGCTACATGATGCTGGCGGTGACCGATCCAACACGATAGAGGCCTTACCAATTATTATTGAAAAACTTAAAGAGCGAGGCTACACTTTTACCACTATTGCTGATCTAATTGAAAAAGAGGGTAATCAGGTCATGCCCCCTGCTGATTCGGACAGCCCTTATTTGGTCTATGACAAGGCTGCATTCAAAGTCATACAAGGTTGGCGCTCAGTACTAGGCTTCCTGTTCTATTCAGCTATCGTTTTAGGAATCTTGCGGTTGACTATCTTCGTTTTCCTTTCGAGAAAGCAAGTAAAAAGGTATAAAGAAACCCAGATTGACCCTAGCTTTACACCTTTTGTCAGTGTTGTTATTGCTGCCTATAACGAGGAAAAAGTCATTTGTAAAACAATTGAGTCTATATTATCTAGTGATTACTCAAATTTTGAGATCTTAATTATCGACGATGGGTCAAAGGATCATACTGCTACTGTGGTTGAAGAAACGTATGTAAACCACCCCCTCGTAAGATTGATAAAAAAAGCTAATGGTGGGAAGTCTTCCGCTGTGAATCTTGGATTTAAAGAAGCAAAGGGAGATATCGTGGTTGCTCTTGACGCTGATACACTCATCGCTGAAAATGCCATCTCATTGCTTGTTAACCATTTTAAAAATGAAGATGTTGCGGCTGTTTCAGGTAATGTTAAGGTTGGTAATAAGGGAAATCTCCTAACAAACTGGCAGCATATCGAATATGTAACAGGCTTTAACCTTGAAAGAAGAGCCTTTGCTGCTCTTAATTGCATTACGGTTGTACCCGGTGCGATTGGTGCATGGAGAAAGAAAGCGGTGGAGGAAGCAGGATACTTTAAAGAGGATACACTGGCAGAGGATACCGATATCACTCTTACGCTTTTACGCAATGGGAAAAGGATTGAATTTGAAGAAAAGGCTTATGCCTATACAGAAGTACCAGAAGATATTAAAAGTCTGGCAAAACAGCGTTACCGATGGGTTTATGGTACTTTACAATGCTTATGGAAACATCGTGAGGCATTATTCAATAAAAAACATAACTCATTAGGTTATATCGCGCTTCCGAACATGTGGATTTTCCAATATCTTTATCAAACCATTTCACCTATTGCGGATATTTTATTTATTCTGGCCCTTTTTAACACACAACCTGAAAAAGCAGCCATTGGATTTATTCTTTTTTACTTGCTGGATTTCTTTACCTCTTTATATGCGTTTCGATTAGAGAAAGAAAGTCCTAAGCCATTAGGTTCATTGTTTCTGCAACGAATCCTGTATAAGCATCTAATGACTTATGTGGTGATAAAATCTATCTTCTCAGCCATAAAGGGAGTAACTGTTGGTTGGAATAAACTAAAACGAAAAGGTAATGTCGTTCAGGAACCCTCTATTGTAAAGATTAAGGAACATGCTTAATTTGCACAGGTCTTCCCAGTTTTGGGAAGGCCCTTTTTATATTTATCTATAAAATGAAAAGGATCAACCGTTTTTGGGTTGACCCTAATGATAAAGCAAGGTATTTACTTTCTGTTTCCTTCCTTTTTATACGATTGACTTTCACTTTTTTCTTTTGCACTTTCAGAAACTTGTAGTCCACGGTTGTTTGTCTTATTGGTTGTTATTGTCGTATCAGTTCCTGTCGGTGTTTCAGCAATTGTTTTCGGTTGTTCTTCTATGCTTGTTTCAGTTTTCGATTCTGTAGGTGCTGCGGTTGACCTTAATGTATTTGTTCCCTTCGGTTTAGATGCAGTCGTTGTGGTTCTTGCTTCACTCGTACTAGCAGGAGTTGGTGTTGTACTGATGTTTATTTTTTTCGTATTCTGTTGAGTAGCTTCTATAACGCTATCATTCTTATTTGTGTTGTTAACAGCTACTTGGAAAGTATCTGTATCATTAGAAACCGTGGTTTGAACCTCTTTCTCATTCGTTGTTATCAATTGATCTTGCACCGTTTTATCCAATTGCCTGATTACATCCGCCCTTATTGGATTTCTAACGGTTAAAGTATTTTCTTCATTTATTCTTTTAGAAGATTGATCGATTAACAAAGCGTTGGTAACAGAAAACGTAACAGATCCCGCTAATACCATGGCAAGAGCCCCCTTGGTAATACTCCCCATATAATCCCCCTTATGTACTTTCTATCATATAGTTAAAAAATTCGAACAAACAAAATGGGATTATGGGGGTATAAAGTCGAATTTTGTAACCATGTAGAGGAATTAAAAAGAGATACCCACCTCAGTGAAGTACCTCTTTAGAGAAAAAAATCAATGCATCCCTTTCCATTCGCCTTGGTTTTTAGATGCTTTTTCTTTTTTCGCCTTTTCTTTGTGTGCTCGGTTTGCAGCAGCACTTCCATGCTCTTTACCGAATTCTGTATCGGTTTTGCTTGATTCAAATCCTTGCTTGTTTTTTTGCTGTGCGTCTGTTTTTCCACTTCGTTTTGCCATAAAAATCACCCCTTCTTTTCTTATTATGAAAATAGAGGGAAGAAATCTTTCATGACAAAATCTGTATTAAGCAAAACTCTTGCCATTTAGATAATAATTAGACTCCCTAAACGTAGTAAAAGCAACTTCTACTTCTGGAATCCCGAGGGAATGAACCTGTTTCGTTATGAGGTTTGCAAATTCATCCTGAATTTCCAACCCGCGTTCAAACATTTTACTTCAATAAATGGATATCCAGGAACCTCTTCTCCATCAAAAACAAATGTGGAATTCATAACTTCCAGCGTGAAATTATCTGTTCCACAGGCACAAAGTTCTGCCAATTCTTGGACCAATGGTTTACTAATGGTTTTGACCTGATCAACTGAAATTCCTTTAATTAATAATTGTGGCACCTTGTAAACTCCCCCCGAATCGAATTACTTGTATGTAAATCCTTGCTGTTTCAACATAGGACTAGAGTTTTTGGCATATTGCTCAAATCCTTTGTCATAAAAATGAGCTACTTTACTGGACCAATTACTTGAATCCTGACCATTTGACCGCTCACCCATATAAGTTGAAATGGTCTGGTCGTATTCGTCAATGACTTGCCTTTGGATGTTAGCATGATATCGTTCTTTGTGGTGTGTTGCCTTCAGAGGCAGTCTTGGTTTTTGATCCGGAATCATTCTCGGATGACCGATAACCAGACCCGAAACTGGGAAAACATACTCTAGCAGATCCAGAAGATCAATAAAGGTTTGCAGATTTCTCCTTACCCCGCCAATCGGAACGGTTCCAAGTCCCATCGATTCAGCAGCGACAACCGCACTTCTAGAGCAATTCCTACATCTGTTGAACCAACAATCACCGCTTCAATATCATCAACAAGTTGAAATTGATGTCCGTTTTTCTCAGCAGCCAATTTCGCCCGATAAAAATCGATGCAAAACACCAAAAACACAGGTGCCTCTACAATCCATCGTTGGTTACCTGCAGCATTAGCTAATGCTGATTTCTTTTCCGAATCTCTTACTTCAATAACACTCACTTGTTGGCCATTAATCCAATTTGGAGCAGCCATTGCAGCCTCCATAATAGTTTTGACCTGAGATTCACTCACATCTTCTCCAGTTTTAAATTCCCTTACTGAACGATGATTTTTCAATAATTCAATGGTTTCATTCATGGTATCACCCCTTATGAAATACCTTACAACACATGTATCTAAATATTCAAACAAGGAGTATCTGAAAATAAGATTGTAATGGCGTTCATTAGCTGGGTGAACTTCGTTTGCTTGATCTTTTTTCATTACAATGAAGTTCATTTCTGAGATGAACTTCATTTCCTCGATCTTTTCTCATTAAAATGACCTTCATTAGCCAGATGAACTTCATTTCCTCGGCGTTTTCTCTTTATAATGACGTTCATTAGCCAGATGAACTTCGTTTCCTCAGTCTTTTCTCGGTGTAATGACGTTCATGAGTCGGGTGAACCTATATAAAAAAGAGGCGAGCACCAAAAAGTTACACTTTTGGAACAGCCTCTAAGTAATACACGGGTACATATGCTTAATACTATCTAAAATACGATACCTATTTTTGCAATAGTGCCCGATTATAGAATCTTTGAATATGCATGCTAATATACATAAGTTCTGCCTCTGGATATTCTATACGGTATTTGATTTCCAGAAATTCGCCAACTTCTTGGGCACAGGAAAATGCTTCTTTAAAATTCTCCTTGATGACGGCTGCCATTTGTTGATCATATTCATGTTTCGATTCATGAGATAACAGGCTTTTAAGTGAAAAGCGCAAATGGGTGATTAATCGTTCATAAGACATCGAATCTTCGACAATATTTACATGTAAACGGTTCTCGATGATACGGGTAATTTCTTGAATGGTGGTCGTAATATCAATCGTTTCTTCCATGTTACCAATATTCATTCTTGCTGTATGCATGTGCATAGCAATATTGCCTACTTCATCTTCGGGAATTTCTATTCCGAGTTTCTTCATAATTAGCTCTTTAGCCCAGAGCCCTATTTCGTACTCTTTCATATACAGTATTTTTATCTGGTCAAGAAGCGAATTTTTAATCGATATTCCGTTGGTTAATCGTTCAATGGCAAAGGATAAATGGTCAGAAAATGCAACATGTACATGTTCGTTGATCGTGACGCCGAATTCCTTTTCCGCATAGCTGATGATTTCCTCAGCCAACTGGATATGCTCTTCTGGGAGCAGCTGCAATATTTCCTCAAATTTTTGATGTTCATTTGGGTCTTCCATGACAAAAACTTTATCAATTTTTGACGGGTTGACCCTATCATTCTTTCTCTTCTGAAACCCTATGCCCTCTCCCATGACAATCTTTTCGCCGTCTCTATCTTTCACGACTACCGCACTGTTATTCAAGATTTTTTTAATTTTCATCTTACTTTCACCTTCCTGTGTATCGTGCAATCGAGGTCATTTCTGTTCTTCTGTACTTTCCTTTACCCACAAAATCCAGGTAGCAATAAAAGCGGTCATGGCAGATATACCAAGGCCAATCAGATAATTAACTAAATTATAGCTTCCTAATGGCGCTACAATGGCAATCATAGGAATTCCAGTTAGACCATATGAATTAGCGGTAACATGAGTAAATACAACATACGATCCCCCCATAGCACCACCGATAGCAGCACTAATGAATGGTCTCATAAGCCTGATGTTCACACCGAACATAACAGGTTCAATAATGCCTAAAAATGCTGAAAAAGCAGAAGGAATCGCGATTTTTTTTATTCTCTTATTTTTCGTCCTGAAAAATACAGCAAGTCCTGCAGCTCCTTGAGCAATATTAGCCATTGACCAAATCGGCAACAGAAAATTGACACCAATGTCCGGATTTGCAAGCAGTTCCATCTCAACAGCATGCAACGTATGATGCAGACCCGTTACCACGATAAGTGAATAGAGACCGCCAAATAAAAATCCAGCAACGGTGCCTCCTGATTTATAGACGAGTTCCAGAGCCATAGTGATCCAATCACCAATCAACAATGAGACGGGCCCGATGACTAACAGTGAGACACTCCCAATACAGATCATTACTAGAAACGGGATAAAAAATATATCCAACGACCCAGGCACCATTTTTCTCAGACCCTGTTCCATCTTACTCATGAAGAATACGGAAATTAGGATCGGTATCACTGTTCCCTGATAGCCTATAAGCGGGATATCAAGTCCTAAAATTTCCATATATTGCGGTACTTTGTAGCCAAGCAAGGAAGGATTCAGCAGCATGGGATGAGTCAAGATTCCTCCGATTACGGCACCTAATATTTGGCTGCCTCCAAACTCCCTGGCGGCACTGAATCCTATTAAAATTGGCAAGATGATGAAGGCTGCGCTCGAAAAGATATCTAGCATGATCATAATCGGGCTTTCTGGGTGCACCCACTGAAACACCTTGATCATACCTATAAGCCCCATTAACAGGCCGCTTGCAACGATGGCTGGGATGATTGGGACAAAGATATTGGACAAAGTCTTTGCTAGTTGCACAAGCGGGTTCATTCTTCTTTTTTTCATATCCTTTATACCAGGTTCAAAAGCAGGAGTGAGTTCAATGATAGACCTGTAGACACTATTGATTGCTACGGACCCGATGATGATCTGAAAAAGTCCGAGCCGAGAAAAGGTACCGTGTACATAAGGCAATGCCTCTAATTCTGCTTTTTTTACCCGGCGGTCATCGTGAAGTTCAAAGCGTAACCGAGTCGTACAATGAGTCACCTTTGCGATATTTTCTTTTCCGCCTAGTAATAAGACCAGCTCTCGTGCAATCTCTATAGGCTGGTTCTGTCCGTCCTGCATGTCCATCTTTCCACACCCTACTAACTTTTATTTAAATACTCCCTGCTTCTTCTCATGAACGATCTTCGTCTGATCACGAGTAATGGCTAACTTTATGGATGGTGCAAGCATACCGCCAAAATGCTCGATTTGATACTCTGGGGATTGCTCGCCAATTTCATGAATGTCCAGTCCATCCACATTCGTATAATTTACAAAACTAGCCACCGTGCCATTCGGCATGACGATCCAAGAATAAGCTTGATATGGCTGATTGATCGGATTGGCAATAACCAGCCCACTTTCATTAAGCGGCTGATAGGCTCCACGAAGTGAACTGGAAACAAATCCATATAAACCTTCAGGCGCGTTAAGACCCGGAGCGAATTTCTCGCTGTGTGTCTTGGCAAAAAGATAATAGTCATTGCCCTTTACTATTACACTTGGACGTTCAAGCTCTTCATTTACATAGTTAGCCTCGAGCAATGGAGGCAACAATTCAAAATTATTAAAATCTCCATCCACTGCTTTGGCGATACCAATGCTGCCATTGAAGGCTTTTGAGTCCTCGGAGATTTCATGGTTGCTGCCAAAGCCCGCTGAACCAATATATTCATCCTTTAAAAAACGGTCCTCTAATCTGCCAGCTGAGTTCGCTTCAAATAGTAGATATTCTTCACCAGTCTTTGGATCCTCGAAAAAATACGGATCACGGAATGCGTAAGATTCCTCTCCTTGCCCCGTCTGCTCTATTGTCTGATAGAATTCTCCTTCAGGCTCAAGGATGACTTCATGTTCAGACCAGTCCTGAAAAGTAACGCCGCCTTTCGTTGTACTGATTTCTGCTGAAGCTACAGCGATTCGCTGTTCGTAGCTTAATTGCTCTTCACCTTTTCTACCTGTGGCTGTGTAGAACATATGCAGCCTACCATCCTTATCGACAATCGAAGAGCCTGCCCATTGTCTAGAACCCAATGCGACGCCATCCTCGAACACCTGACCGCCTGGCTCCCAGCTCTTGCCGTCCTTTGAATAGAAGTAAACAATTTCAGCCGTATCATGCCGCTTGCCTGGAAGGACATCATTGGGAACAGATAAAGCAAAAATGATTTTATATCCATTTACCACAGCAGGGTGTCCATTTTTATCCTGAAGGGGCCACGTATCCCAAATATAAGAATCTGATGAGATTTCCACAAGATCTTGAGTATCGATTTCCGGCGCTGTATTCGTGTCATTCATTACTAAATGGCTTACACTTTCACGAGTCCAGTTGAATAATTCTCTATTTTCATCGGCAAAAACGCTTGTGCTAATCATAGGTGTAAATAGAGACGAAAGTCCAATGAAAGTCGCTATTAAAATTTTGCCAGTTTTCTCTTTTTTTCTCTTCATTTATGTATTCCCCCATAGTCGAGTCCTGATTTTTGTATCATTTTTTATAACGCGAGAACGAACTTGCTTCTGCACAAGTTCGTTCCCCTCCCCATATATACAGATAGTCAGCCGATCCTGCGAAATCAGCTGACCAAAAGCATTATTGTTTGATCCAGCCTTGGCTGAATTCTTTCTCGATCTTTGTTGTAGATCCATTGATTGATATTTTTACTGTCGGAGCTAGTGTACCGCCAAAATGGCTGAACTGGAACTCCGGATCCTGGTTTCCAACATCGCCAATCGACATATTACCTAAATCACCAAAGTGGGCGAATCCTACGACATTCAAATTCGGAAGGACAAGCCATGAATATGCCTGGTAAGGATTTTCTGGAGGATTGGCCATGACTAGTCCACTGCCATTAAGCGGCTCATATCCGCCCGTCAAGGTATCAGATACAAACCCATACAGTCCTTCTGGTCCTTGCAGTCCTTCAGCATATTTATTGATATGACTGTCGGTGAACAGATAATATTTTTTATCCTTCACAATGACATGTGGTCGCTCTAGCTCTTCATTTACATAATTCGCTTCCAAAAGCGGTGGAAGCATCTTCAGATTGGAAGGATTTCCATCCACGACCTCTGCAATTCCAATATTGGCATTTGCGTGGACAGCGCCTGCAGGTACCGGGTTCTCATCGGTATAGTTCGTTCTTCCCGCGTATTCCTGCTTGAATGTGCGTTCCCCTACTGCACCACCTGAATTACCTTCAAACAGAATGTATTCTTTTTCTGTCTTTGGATCCTTGAACCACATCGGATCACGGAAAGCATAGCCGCCTCCTTCACCTTGCTGTGCCTGCTCCTTCGTTTGGTAGTGCTCTCCATCTGGCTCTAGGATGATCTTGTGATCTCCCCAGTTTTCAAAACGAACACCCTCGCTGTCAGCTACGATATCACCTGTAGCCATTGCCAGTCGCTGTTCAAACGTCAGCGGAGCTTCTCCTCTTTGACCTGTTGCTGTATAGAAGGCATGAATTTTGCCATCATCCATCATGGCAGATCCTGCCCATTCACGTGAACCCAGTGACGCTCCTTCTGGGAAGAGTGTTCCGCCTAGCGTCCAATCCTTTCCGTTCTTCGAGTAAAAGTAACGAATGGTCGCAATGTCATGCACTTTACCAGGTAGTACATCGTCTGGAGCTGATAGTGCAAACAATACCTTCCAGCCTTTAATGGAAGCAATATTCCCATCGCGGTCGGTTAATGGCCATGAATCCCATACATGATAACCAGGTGCGAATTTTTCCAATTCAGAGATATCCGTATATGGCAAGGTATTATCTTGATTCAGTTCTATTTTTGAAGCCTGTTCCCTTGTCCAATTCGTAGTCGTCACGGTTTCATCCGCCTTTGCTGATAAGCCGTTAAAACCAGATATAACCACACTTGCTGCTAATACTACTGCTGATAGTGCTTTCTTGTTATTTAGCATTTCAATCCCCTTTCTGTTTTGAATCAATTAGCGATTCGCACCAAATGGCTTAATTTCGCCTGTCTTTCCTTCTTTCATAATTTTCGAAGTATCTCCATCAAGCTTTAATTTCAAGGTAGCAGCGAATGTACCCCCAAAGTTCACCTTTCCGTTCTCATCAACTGGTTCATTAATAAAGCTAATGACCTGCTGATTTGGAAGGACCATCCATGAATAAGCCTGGTAAGGATTCTCTGCTGGGTTCGCGATCACAAGACCACTCTCATTCATTGGCTTTTTATCACCAAACAGTCCATTGCTGACAAATCCATATACACCATCAGGTCCAGTTAAACCAGGAGCGTATGTAAAGGTATGGCTGATAGTAAATAGATAATATTCATCGCCATTGATCACCATGTGTGGGCGTTCTAACTGATGATTTGTACCAACTGATTCAAGCAATGGAGGAAGAAGCTTCAATTCACTTACATCTTCATCTAGTACTTCGGCAATACCAATATTTCCGTTGTATTTTTCTGCGCCTTCAGGAACAGAATGTGTGCTGCGGTATTCTTCGTCCCCAATATTCTCTGGTTTGATATAATCTCGGTCGCTTCCAGCTTGTCCTTCAAAGATGATATATTCTTTTCCTGTATTCGGATCCTGGAAGAAGAATGGATCGCGGAATGCTGTGATGATTGGGCTATCTGCCTGTTCGATCGTTTCATAATGTTTGCCGTCTGCTTCAAGAATAATTTCATGCTCGCCCTCATTTGTCAGCTCGACGCCATCTTTATTGGTCTCGATATCAAAAGTCGTTTTAGCAAGACGCTGAACGGCTCTTTTATCCCATCCGTTATAATCCCAGTTGTCTCTGTCCCCAGTTGCGGTATAGAATAAGTGCACTTTTCCATCTTCATCAAGCATGGCTGTACCCGCCCATTGCATGTATCCTTTCGCATTCTCATATTCATAAGGAATTCCTGCATAGGTCCAATCCTTGCCGTTCTTAGAATAAAACATTCCAATTCTTGCTTCCGTATGTCGCTCTCCCCATCCTAGGCTGCGAGGTGCCACCAAAGCAAAAGCCACACGATAGCCGTTCACGATTGCGAGAGAACCATCTCTTTCCTGTAGCGGCCATGTATCCCATACCCATTGGTCAGGTGCGACAAGATCAAACTCCAAATCGACCTCTGGTGCCGTTGTTTCTTCTGTAAGCTTCACTTTTTCCGCTTGCTGGCGTGACCAGACGGACGTTTGATTCTCCGCGGCCATTGCTGGTGTAACAATTATGCTGCTTGCAGCAATCACCGTTGCCAAAGCAAGGCCTTTCCATTTGCTAGTTTTCTTCATCCTTATTAACCTCCATTTTTCACAGCAGGGTTACAGCTTACAGACTTGTCATTTCTAAATTTTGACAACAAAAAAAGACCTAAAATGTGCAGGGAGAAGTCTACCACAAAGGTACACTTTGCCCTTACACAATTTAGGTCTTGCCTGCTTAACCAGTCACAATCCTGCATAATTCTGTTTACAGTGAACATTCTATTCTGTTCAAATATCTAAATCAATAGGATAATATTCCTTTCATCCATTTGTTTACAGTTAAATTGGCATCGGCCAATTCTCATACGAATATGAATCTATTCACATCTGAAAACGCATTCGTAATACTAAAAAAATTTTAAAATTAAGAATTGTGGTTACTGATTTTACATCTCTCCTTTTGTCGTTTTTCCTTAACCAAACTCACTCCAATCAAGCCAATCATAGAAAAGACAACGGGCGTGATGAATCCGTAATAGTATCCATAACCAATAGCACCTGAAGCCTGAAAATGATCCAACACGATTCCAAAAATGCTTGGCAAAAGGACCGCACTTAGAAATCCTCCCGTATTTGCAACCCCAGAAACAATGCCTGATTCGATGATAGGAAACGTTTGCCGAACGAGTGCAAAGGTCAAGGCACTTGCCCCAAATCCAAAGCCAATGATAAAGAACAGCAAGTAAAGCATGAAAATAGGCGGATTTCCATGAAAGAAGAGAAAGCAAACCCACCCCAACAACGTAAGGAGATGAACCATCACATAAGGCCGTTTAATCGTTCCTAATCGACTTGACATCCAGCTAGCTAGAGGGGCTCCGATCAATGCCCCAATCAAACCAATCATGATAAACTGACTCGCATCTGCTCGTGTCATATCATACACCGTCATTCCATACGGTACAGCCCAGGAACCGATAAATCCTACATACGCGCCGACAACCCCAAAATGACAGCAAAATAACGCCCATACCTGTCGATTGGAAAAAGTTCTTCTTAGTAAAGTCAGTGTTTTTTCTCGTGGAATCTCGTTTTTTACAGATGCCGTATCTGTCAGAGAAAGTTGTCTTGGTTTTTTTAAAAGTACGATATAAAGGAGAATGCCACACAGACAGAGTAGCAGTCCTGCTGAAAAAAAGGCTGTCCTCCAGCCAAGCAAGCTAATCCAGGCAGAGAATGGGACCGTCGCCAAAAGGAAACCCAGGCTTCCAGTCATACCCGCAAGGCCAATTAAACGAACAAATTCCTTTCGATTAAACCATTGCCCTAGTATTAACACCAGATTAACCCAGATAGTTGCATCTCCCGTCCCCGTCAATATTCTCGCAAAAAACAGGACAAATTCATGCGTACCAAGACTATAAATAATCGTTCCTACACCTGTAAGGATCGCACCGACAATTAGGAAAAAATTAGGGCCATATCGATCGGCCAAAATCCCCATAGGAATTTGCAAACCCGTATAGACAAAAAATTGTATACTTGTCAGTACCCCGATCGTTGAGGCGGTTACCTGAAAATCCCTCATCACTTGATCTGTGATGAGTCCCGGAGCGGTTCGCTGGCTCGCCATTAGTAAATAAGTAAACAGTACTGTAGCAAAGACAACCCATCTAAATTGGCTATTTTGTTTATCCAATGTTTTTCTCCTGTTGGCTTTTTTACTCATATATATATGGGATTGCTTCCATAGTTATTTATAGGGGATGAAATAAGGACCGGCACCTCTGGAAACTGGACTTGTTTATTAACCCTCTACTTTATGTATGCTATACTTTAGAAAGTTTGTCTTAATGGAGGATCACTTGATGGAATTACTAAAAACCAAAGCATTTACACATTCAAATTATATCTATTTGTTGATCGCTGGTATTGTCCTTATTGCATTTAACCTACGACCAGCCATCACATCATTGGGCCCTTTGGTTGGGATGATTCAAGAGGATGTTGGCCTGGCACATTGGAGTGCAGGGCTATTGATGAGCCTGCCGTTACTCGTATTTGCTGTCATGTCCCCTCTGGTTCCTAAGATAGCGGCTCGGCTGACAAATGAGCGGACCTTATTGATTGGGTTAACCACTCTTTTGATCGGCATTTCCATTCGCTCGATCCCCACGCCTTTTTTACTTTTTACTGGGACTCTTATGGTCGGCTTAGGCATCGCGATCGGCAATGTCCTATTGCCCGCGGTAGTGAAGGAGCGTTTCCCTAAAAAATTTGGGCTGATGACGAGTGTTTACTCTACATCCATGGGGTTGATCGCCTCTTTAGCATCAGGAATCAGCGTGCCTTTAGCTGTTGATTTGGATCTTGGTTGGCAGGGAGCGCAAATCGTCTGGGGGATCCCAGTGATTATTGCTCTTATCTTGTGGGGGGTTCTATTTAAGTATCGGGAAAAAGAGAAAAGTGGAAGTCAACAGAAACAAAGAACGTCTTCTAAGCAGATCTGGCGGTCATCACTTGCCTGGCAAATCGCGATATTCATGGGTTTTCAGTCTTTCTCCTTTTATGTCACGATTTCGTGGTTAACGGAAATCTTACATAGTCATGAGATAAATTTGGAAACCGCGGGATGGCTTCTATCCTTTACACAGCTCGTAGGATTGCCCGCAAGCTTTGTTATACCGGTCCTCGCCGCTCGATTTCAGTCACAGGTGTGGCTCTCTTTTTCCCTAGGTATGTTTGCTGTTCTAGGATATAGCGGATTATTGTTCGGTTCAACCTATCCCGTTCTAATCGTAAGTATCATCTTTATTGGAATAGCATTAGGTGGAAGCTTTCCGTTGGCTCTTACTTATATAGGGCTCCGCACGCAAACCGGGCAACAGACGGCAGCTTTATCGGGGATGGCACAATCAACAGGATATGTTCTTGCAGCAGTCGGTCCACTATTTATCGGATATTTATATGACCTCACACATGCGTGGACAATTCCTCTAATTATGCTGATTGTCGTATCAGTCATTTTAACGGTATTTGGGATGTTATCTGGGCGGGATCGGTATGTGTAGGTGCTATGGATAACTAACGTTCAAGACTTAGTGACCTTAATCTACTAAATTTTGGTATGCATCGGCACTAAATTAAGATTTAGTGCCCTTATTCTACTAAATTCTGGTATCCACGGGCACTAAATTAACACTTAGTGACCTCATTCTACTAATTTTTTTATATTTGAGTGCTAAATCAACTCGGTCCACCCGCCCCCTACTAACTTCTCCCTATAATTAAGAATTAACGCAACACTTCTTATATTATTTCTTCCTTCATTAAATCCTAACCCTGTCAACTAGGGAGGGAAGTGTTCATGACCCCATTGTAATAAAGTAACCCTTGGGTAAGGTGAATCCACTCTGTATTTCTGTCAAAAAGTTTTTAAAATTCCTGACCCTCTAACGCATGAAATTGTTCTATAATTTCAATAGGCACAGCTAATCCCTTTCCCCCTTCTAATTGGATGGGAAAGATTACTCCCCAAGTCATCAAAGCCTCCACCTTTTTCACTGATACATTCCTTGGCAATGGCAGCTTACCAGAATTTTTTGCTATACTTTTTAAAAGAACATACCTTTCTTTGTCAAATCTAGAAAGAATCCTGGGTATTCTAATTCAGTTTCTGAAAGAGAGTTAAGCATTCTTTCTAATCGAAAAGGCTCACTAACATGTCTCCACAACTTTTGCTCCCTTTTTCTTGTAACTCTCTCTCGTATCTTAACCCTTGAGCTATTCCTTTTCTGATCTTATTGATTGTTTTAGTATCCAATCCAGCAACCTCTTATCTATTCTTGCTAATAATCTTATTTTAACAAAAAAAATTCTTTAAAAGACTCTGTTTGGTATCACTAAACCTACATTTTCAACTGTTACCAGCAAATATCATTCTCATCTAAAACTCCCTATACACTATTATTCTCAATTATTCTTTCTAATTTTCTTTAAGATTAGACTTCTTTTGCTTAAAAAAATACATATATATTAAAAAGATAACCCTGCTAATTATGATAGAAATTCAAAAAATATTTTTTCTTTACGAGATATTTCTTTCAATTTAATGAATCTTATTTTATAATAACTATAAAGTAATAATTATATTTTCATAGATGTAATTATTCTAATATAAACATTACAAAAGGAGAGATTTATATAATGGAAGGTTTTAGCACTACAAACGGCGGCAAATGCCCGTTTAACCATGGCAGCACGACTACTCCTAAATCTAGTGGTACAACAAATAAAGACTTTTGGCCAAATCAGTTAAACTTAAATATACTTCGTCAGCATGACAAAAAATCTAATCCTTTAGGAGAAGACTTTAATTATGCAGAAGAATTTCAAAAATTAGATTACGAGGCTCTAAAGCAAGATCTTCGCAACTTAATGACAGACAGCCAAGATTGGTGGCCTGCTGACTATGGTCATTATGGTCCAATGTTTATTCGTATGTCTTGGCACGCAGCTGGTACATACCGTTCTGGTGACGGTCGTGGTGGCGGTGGAACAGGCAATCAGCGTTTTGCTCCACTGAATAGCTGGGCGGATAACGTGAACGTTGATAAAGCACGTAGACTATTATGGCCAATTAAGCAAAAGTACGGAAACAAGATTTCTTGGGCTGACTTATTGCTTTTAACAGGAAACGTTGCGCTTGAATCAATGGGCTTAAAGACATTTGGTTTTGGTGGCGGACGTGCAGACATTTGGCATCCAGAAGAAGACATCTACTGGGGTTCTGAAACTGAAATGCTAGGCGATAACCGTTACACAGGCGAACGTGACCTTGAAAATCCACTTGCTGCTGTTCAAATGGGACTTATCTATGTAAACCCAGAAGGTCCAAATGGCAAGCCAGATCCATTAAAAAGCGCGCATGATATTCGTGAAACATTCGGCCGCATGGGAATGAATGATGAAGAAACCGTTGCATTAATCGCTGGTGGCCATACTTTCGGTAAGGCACACGGTGCAGGAGACGCTGCACAAGTTGGTCCAGATCCAGAAGCTGCTCCTCTTGAAGCACAAGGCTTAGGTTGGTTAAGCACTCATGGTAGTGGTAAAGGTGGGGATACCATCTCTAGTGGTCTTGAAGGTTCTTGGACGGCGAATCCAACACAGTGGGATAATGGGTTCTTCGATTTATTGTTTGGATATGAATGGTGGTTGACTAAGAGTCCTGCAGGAGCATATCAATGGATGGCCGTAGATCCAGCTGAAAAAGATCTTGCACCAGATGCAGCAGATTCATCTAAAAAAGTTCCGACAGTAATGTTTACATCGGATTTAGCCTTACGTTTTGACCCTATTTATGAGAAGATTTCACGTCGTTTCCATGCAAATCCTGATGAGTTTGCTGATGCATTTGCTCGAGCATGGTTCAAACTTTTACACCGTGACATGGGTCCTAAATCAAGATACCTTGGTCCAGAAGTTCCAGAAGAAGATTTAATCTGGCAAGACCCTGTACCAGCGGTTGATTATGAATTAACGGAAGAAGAAGTAGCAAAAATCAAGGTATTAATCCTTGACTCTGGACTCACAATTGGCGAGCTAGTGACAACTGCATGGGCTTCAGCAAGTACTTTCCGTGGTTCAGACAATCGCGGTGGCGCAAATGGCGCTCGCATTCGTCTTACTCCACAAAAGGATTGGGAAGTCAACCAACCAGAACAACTTCAAAGAGTTCTTTCTGTGCTTGAAGAAGTTCAAAGCAATCTAGAGAAGAAAGTTAGCCTTGCTGACTTAATCGTACTAGGTGGTTCTGCGGCAGTAGAAAAAGCGGCACAAGAAGCAGGTTTTGATGTAACTGTTCCTTTTGCTCCAGGTCGTGGTGATGCGACACAAGAACAAACGGATGCAGAAAGCTTTGACGTACTAGAGCCTGTTGCTGATGGTTTCCGCAACTACCAGCAGAAAGAGTACAGTGTTACTTCTGAAGAGCTTCTTGTAGACAAGGCACAACTTCTAGGCCTTACAGCACCAGAAATGACGGTTCTTATTGGTGGTATGCGTGTATTAGGTACGAACCATGGTGATACGGACCACGGTGTATTCACGGATCGTGTAGGATCACTTACGAACGACTTCTTCGTGAACTTACTCGACATGGGTGTAGAATGGAAAGCTGTAGATGGAAGCGTATATGAAGGACGTGACCGTAAGACAGGTGAAGTTGTAAGAACAGCAACTAGAGTAGACCTAGTATTCGGTTCAAACTCCATTCTACGTGCGATCGCTGAAGTGTATGCTCAAGAAGATAACAAAGAGAAATTTGTTCGTGACTTTATCGCTGCATGGGTGAAGGTAATGAACGCTGATCGTTTTGATCTTAAAGTAACGAAAACGAATGCTTTCGCTGAGCATAGTGCTTA
>NZ_JAKFCQ010000146.1:0-2502 GCF_036676585.1 Robertmurraya sp. | reverse complement strand
GATTATGAAAAAAGGTGGAGAACCTTAAATTAGAAAGGAGGAAAGATTTAGATGGATGACGAAAATCAAATACTTTGTGATAATTGTGATGAATGGTTTGATGAAGACGAAATCATTAAAATACGTTTTTCATATTACTGTAAAAAATGTTATTCAAGAGGAAATGGTTTTGATCAATCAGGTTCAACTGACCAATGGGGTGTTTGCGATTACTGCGGGAAAAGCAGGCTTTATGGAAATTGTAGCTGTTAGATAAGAGTAAAAATGTGGTTGGGGCAGGATTGATATATGGTCTTTCTTTTTTATTATTCCATATGGTGTAAAACCTATTATAATAATAAGAGCTTCTGCATGTAATCTAAGCGATATAAATTCACAATAGCACACCCAATTTATTAAGCTATTGAGGATCGATTGTTCGACAAACTGGGCTTCTCCGGCAGTCCAGTTTTTGTTCCGCTAAAGGGAGTTATGTTGAACAACTTCACCTTTAAGATTATGCTTAATTAATAGCTTTCTTTTATTATTGGGAGGAATTGAATGGATATAGTTCATTTGCTAAGCAACAAAAAAGTCAGAGTAAAGGAAATACCAAAATGGGGAGCTTATCTAAGGAAGCAGTGGGAAGATTATTTCGCTAATCACATTAGCTATGAAGAAAAGAAATCAATTTATCTATTTGATCATGGTGGTGCCTGTGGTTATTTGTGGCACTTATTTAGTTATAAGAAAAAGGACTGTCTTAAAGAAATAAAAGCGGAAAATGCGTTTAATAATGAACCAAAGAATGCTTGTTATGTTTTTTATCAACATTCAGATTATGCTTTAATTCTTGAGAATGCATCACTGTTTACCGCTGATGATCTTACAAACGAAACGGATATATATGTTGTAGATAAAGAGTTTAATTGGACTTATGTAAAAACTCATGAAACTGGATGGTGTGGTCCATACTTTAGTCGAAAAAGTGGAAAGCTGTAAGTTATTAACTCAAACTTCGCAGAGTGAAATTGGCAAATAAGCCTTGATATAGTTGGGCAGGCCGGCCATCCACTGATGAAGTTGACATTTTATTAGCTTTCTGATTTTACTGTTCGTCTTTTTTAGGGTATCTTCAAGAAGCTCGATTAATTGCTGCAATGCTACAGCCCAATCAAGTTCACTTACTTCATCACAGAGTTCATAAAAGAGACCACCAAGAGTACGCTGGTCTGTATTACAGCGATTTTGCCATGACAACACAATGTATCGTACAAATACGATTGTTGTATGACTGATGAGTAAATCATAGGAAAGTCCTTGAAACTCCTTTTGAAGGCGTAATAGGGATTTGGTTGTTTTAAAGAATACCTCAATATCCCAACGCATTCCGTAAATACGCACAATTTCTTGTTCTGAAATCGTACAGTCTGTACTCAGAATGGCTAACCAGTCACTCTTTTTATTTCGATTTTGAACGAATACAACCTTAACTGGAATCCCATTTGCCAAGGTGGTGTGAATGGATCGTAAAATGCCTTTCTTTCCTTGTACTGGGGTAGCAAGACAATAGAGCTCTTTAAGAGACACTCGATGATGGTTTACGATGTACCGCTGATTCCCGGCTTTCACCATGCCAATCACGTCAAGCCCTAAATCTACGATGGATTGAATTAGAGGCTGATGTGTGAACCAAGAATCCATTAACACATGAGTGGCTGTTACTCCTGCATCTAAAGCTCTTTCAATCATAGTTGAGACAAGTTCAGGTGCCGGTTGTAAAGCTTCTAAACGGCGTTTATAACCTAAACAACGCTTGTCAATATTAGCTGAGATCCCATTGATTTGGGACTTAACGGAACTAAGTAGGGCAAAATCTAAAGGCATGAAAGTAAACCCATCTGACCACCCAAGTGTAAGCATACGAAATCCTTTATAAAAGCGCTTGGTCAGAGAAGAATGATCCATGCAGCGAGCTAATAGTTCCACTTTCTTACTGCGATTTCGATCAAACATAGAGTCATCCACGATCATGACTTTGGGGCGATTTTGATGAGTTAGTTCGTTCACCTTTTTCGTTGTGCTGGCACTCAATAAGGTTAGGAATCGACGCCAAGCAAACATAGAATGATTCAAAAAACGATACACAGCGTCTTTAGCTGGGTAACGATCTCCCTTCTTGGATTCAAGAAGCCCAAACCATTTTTTGTGATGGAAGATTAAACAAAAGATCACCTGAAATAAATAGGAACAAGTAAATCCAAACCTTTTCTTAATTCCTGCATCACGAAGATGTTTGAAAATCTCTAATTCATCAAATACAGATTTTAATTCTTTTGGTAGTTGATTGTTTTGGTTACTATGCTCTATCATATAGGAGACACCTCTTCTGTTTGGTAGTGATTTCTCGACAATCTCACTATACCAAAGAATGAGGTGTTTTTTGTATGATTTAAAGCATTTTGTAAAGAGAAACAATCAGCTTGCCTTCAAGCTTAGATACCCTAAGTCCTAACTAAATTT
>NZ_JAKFCQ010000145.1:0-3477 GCF_036676585.1 Robertmurraya sp. | reverse complement strand
TCTGGCACGAAAATTGCAATAAGAAAAATAGGAAACTATTTTTTATTGAAAGAGGGATGATAATGAAAGAAAAGAAACAGCCTTCACTAGCAGTTGCTTTGATCCCGATCGGAGCCATGATTGTATTTTTATTTACAGGAATTTTCATGTTTGAAGCAGATCCGCATATTCCGCTCTTGCTAAGCGCCACCGTGGCATCACTAGTATCTATTTATTTAGGATATACTTGGCGAGAGCTTGAACAAGGTATTATCAAAGCAGTCTCTCTGGCACTTCAAGCGTTACTTATTTTAATGATAATTGGAACCATTATTGGAACATGGTTAGCAGGCGGAATTGTTCCGACCATGATTTATTATGGATTAGATATTTTATCGCCCACCTATTTTCTTCCTGCTGCTGCCATCATTTGTAGCGTAGTAGCGATTGCTTCGGGGAATGCATGGACAGCAGCTGGTACAATAGGGATTGCCATTATGGGAGTGGGAATTGGATTAGGAATAAATCCTGCTATGGTGGCAGGGGCTGTCATTTCTGGATGCTACTTTGGAGATAAAATCTCTCCTCTGTCAGAAACAACGAATATGGCACCTGGAATCACAGGTGTTCAACTATTTGATCATATTCGTCATATGCTCTATACGACGATACCAGCACTTGTTCTGTCAGTTGTCATTTATTTTTTTATCGGCCTTACGTTCAAAGGTAAAGGATCTGGTGTGAGTGACATTGCTACACTTCAACAAGAGTTAGCGGATATTTTTATTATCAGTCCGTGGTTACTTCTTATTCCAGTTATTGTTCTTGGGATCATTGCTATGAAAACACCGGCAATTCCCGGACTTGTCATAGGATCGATTCTAGGGGGGATCGTAGCCATCGTAGTTCAGGGAGAAACAATCGGCAGTGTTTTATCCATTATGGTATACGGCTTTGAAATGGAGACTGGAAATGAAGTATTAGATAATTTGCTTAACAATGGTGGAACGGAAGCGATGATGTACACCGTATCACTTGTTATGATTGCGATGAGTTTCGGGGGAATTTTAGAAACGAGTGGAATCATGAATACGATTGTGACAAGCCTATTAAAAATGGCGAAATCAACAGGCAGTTTAATAACAACAACGGTAGCAACCTGTATCACTGCTAACATTGTCGCCTGTGATCAGTACTTATCAATTTTACTGCCTGGAAGAATGTACTTAACAGCTTACCGTAAGCGCGAACTCCATCCAAAGAACTTATCACGAACACTAGAAGATGCGGGGACAATGACCTCTCCACTTGTTCCTTGGAATACTTGTGGTGCATTTATGACCGCCACTCTTGGAGTATCCACCTTTCAATATGCACCGTATGCATTGCTTTGTATTATCAGCCCCATTGTAGCGATTATTTACGCGTATACAGGATTTAAAATTGAGAAGCTTCCCAAAGATAATAAAATGGAAGAGCAGGTTTCAGAAAATAATGAAGTAAGTGTAATGTTATAATGGTAAAAACTGTAGATAGCTGTCTACAGTTTTTTCTCTGTTTGTGCATACGAATACAGTGGATAAAAAGGTGCGCTTAGATAAAACTATTATCCGGAAGCGTTTAACTTTTCATTTAAGACTATCTTTATTAAAATTAACTTGGAAAACAATTTCTTCCAAGGTTATCAAGTAAATCTTTCGAAAAAGGAGAATGAATATGAACTTTGTAACGTTGAACAACGGAGTAGAAATGCCACAGCTTGGTTTCGGAGTCTGGCAAGTAAAAGATGACGAGGCGACAGCTGCAGTAACTGCGGCAATTGAAGCGGGTTACCGTTCCATCGATACAGCTATGATCTATGGAAACGAAGAGGGTGTAGGAAAAGCGATTAAAGAATCCAACGTACCTCGCGAAGATTTATTCATTACAACGAAGGTTTGGAATAGTGACCAAGGTTACGAAAACACAATACAAGCTTTTGATTTAAGTCTAAAAAAATTAGGTCTTGATTATATCGATTTATACTTAATTCACTGGCCAACACCAGAGTACGATACATATGTTGAAACATTTAAGGCGATGGAAAAGCTATATCACGATGGCAAAGTAAAAGCCATTGGTGTATGTAACTTTGAAATTGAGCATTTAGAGAGACTTCTTAACGAATGTGAAGTTAAGCCGGTCTTAAATCAAATCGAGTGTCATCCATATTTAGCACAAAACGAATTGAAAGAGTTTTGCGCTAAGCATGATATTTTTGTAGAAGCGTGGAGTCCCCTTGATCAAGGTGGAGAAGTGTTACAAGATGACGTGATCATTAAACTAGCTGAATCACATAGTAAGACCCCTGCTCAAGTTGTTTTAAGATGGCATTTACAAAATAATTCAATCGTTATACCTAAGTCTGTAACACCATCTAGAATTCAAGAAAACATTGATGTATTTGATTTTGAGCTTTCCGCACAGGAAATGGATCAAATCAATGGAATCAATCGTAACCGACGCAAAGGTCCAAATCCAAACGAGTTTAACAAGAGATAATAACGGGTAACGACTGTTCTAAAGGATAAAGGGTTCCATTTTCGGGTACTTTCTTATTAAATACACAAGAATTGACGTATGAATTGGCATACGTCTTTTCTTTATTTGTTAATGTTTCTACGAAATCCCATTAACTTTGATATAGCAAACCCGAGCTGATAAATAGACGGAGAAATTCCGCTTAACTTAGTAATTATTATTAAAAAAAGGTTAAATAAACGGAGAGATTCCGCCTATGGGCTCGAAAATTTTGAAAAGGGGAGAGTTTGCTTTGCATAAGCGGAAAACCTCCCCTTATTTACCCCGAAACGAACTCCATTCGGCATCTAACCGGAAAATCTCCCCTTATTTTACTTTTGCTAGTTACTTGATTAAGAACAAGACATCTTATTTATAAAGGAGTGAGTTTTATCTCGAAATCCAAGAAAACCTCATTTTGATGCATTACGGTGAACCGTATCACAGGTAAGTGAGGTTTTATACAAATAACGTTTTTATATACCAATAAAGATGCCAATACGACTGTCTTTTCGGCACGTATTTTAAGAAAAGCACTTCAAAACGGAACCCTTTATTTAAAGGAGAAGTCGTTTTTTATTAAAAAAACTATTGCATTATTTATGGGTATTTTGTAAAATGAGAATCCGTCCTCATTAAGAGTATATTAGTTAATGAGGAATTATAAAAATTAATTCGAAAACAGAAGTTGACTTCTACGAATTAAGGTGATATAGTAATACATGTAGCCGACAACAACGACTTGAAAATAACGTTCAAAAAAGTTTTTCGTAGAAGTTGACAACGGTGAAAAGATGCAGTATGATAATCAAGTGATTAATTGAACCTTGAAAACTGAACAAGACAACAAACGTCAACGTTAATTCAAAGTTTTAACTTTTAAGAGCTAATCTTACTCTTTATTGGAGAGTTTGATCCTGGCTCAGGACGAACGCTGGC